>NZ_BQXK01000021.1:0-83273 GCF_030158995.1 Acidovorax sp. SUPP2825
CTCTCCCGGGACTATGAGCGGTTGCCGGAAGTGCTCGGCGGGCTACATTTTCTGGTGTTTGCAGTGCTCATGTTGCCCGCCGCTGCACGGGTGCTAGCTGCGGCGGGAAGTTCATAACACGCTCTAGATGTACATCCTTCAAATGAATATCTGAATGATGGGATAACAACAGTTTCCAAGACTGGATAGCGGGCTACACGTATACGCCCTAAGCCGCCATATATCCAATGTCAAAAAGTCCTCAGTCGAGAGTGAGAATAAAATTACCTAAAGATAAAGCTACCGAAAGAACTTTTTCTGGTCATGGCAAGGAATCCAGAGGAAAGCATAAAACCAGCATCGCGGCAAAAAAACCCCCGCTGAATATTTTTCAATTGCTTGCGTATGATGCGTCAGAAACAAGGCGTCGAGTAGTTAATTACAGATTCGCCCATGAGTTGGAAAATGCGCAAAGATCGTAGTCAGCGGTACATACCTGCGCCGCGGCTGAGGCAATGACTTCCGGCGGTTGCATAAAGAAAGGAAACCGCCCCGCTTCTATAGCGCAGTTGCCGCCGCACCAGCCGCGTACTACTTCCCAGTGCGGCACACACACCAGGAGTCCGAACCATGAAGTCCTCTTCGAAGTACGTATTTCTCTGCGCATCGCTCACGCTGGCCTGCGCCGCCTCAGCACAGGCCTTGCCTGATTTGGTGGTGCCCAGCGTTGATTCGCCCAACCTCGACGGCGGTGTCATCACGGTGCAGGTCAAGAACCAGGGTGCAGGGCCCTCGGCTGCGTGCTACCTGGCGTTGCGCGTTGTGCCATTCGGCGGCGGCCTCAAGGTGTTCAGCCCGAAGATCCCGGCGCTTCAACCCGGTCAGCAGGTAGCCCTGTCGGTTCAGACCGGGTTCCTGCTGTCGCAAGCCGAATACGAGGCGATTGCAGACCGCTCCAACACGGTCCAGGAGACCAACGAGGCCAACAACCGCAACAAAGGGCAATTCGGCGGCAAGCCCTGACACCCTGACGCGAAAGGGGTGCATGCAGCCTGTTGATCAGGCCATGGCGACAGCGTGGTTGGCTCGACCGCGACAGGTGGCCTCGCGTACTTAACCGGGGCACCGATGCCACGCGCGCTGCGTGTGTATCTCGGAAAGAGGCGCCCGCGTCTGCGCCTCCATCCATACGCCCGGCGATGGATGGGGTTCAGCCCGGAGCGGTGGGTGGCATGGCCGATGCCTCGTCCCCCACCGCTCCCGCGCACACCGACTCAGGTGAAGTTCAACGATCGAACGCTGGCGCTGGTTCTCACGTCGTGGCGGATGCCCATCATCCCGTTCACGCCCCGGATGTCGCTGGCCGACTGTTCGTTAGCATTGATCAAGAAGCGCGCCTCGCGGTAGCCCGGGTCCTTGTGGATGGTGTCGATCTCGCGCTCGGCATGCTTGGCGGCTTCCTTGTCGCCCAGCTTTTCCGAGAGTGCGCGGTCCGCCTCCAGCAGGTTGCTGGTCTCCACATGGTTGGGGCCCCACTCCCAATACAGCTGCGACGTGCCGGTCAGGTCGCGGTGCTCGCGCAGCTGGCCCGCGAATTCGCCGAGGATCTTCTTTTCGGTCTGCACGGCATGGTCGCGGTCCGCCCCGTGCCGGGCCGGGAAGAACTTCTTGGCCTTGTCTTCGGCGAAGTTTTCCACGTCCGCCGCCAGGTTGTTCACAAAGTCCTTGCTGGTGACCAAGGTCTGCGTGGCACAGCTGGTGGGCAGCTCTTGGTCGTCGTACAGGATGCGGGTGGTGGTGCGGGTCTCGCCATCCCGGAAGAGATCGGCGGAGGCGGAGCCGAAGGTGGCCGCCCCCAGCGATGTCATGCTGGTGACGGCATCCACGGGAGGCTGCCCCGGCACGGCCGCCGGCGCGGTGGCGCCTTCGATCAGCCCGCTCAGCGATGCCAGCGCGCCTGTCACGGTGGCTTTGAACGCCTTGGACTCGGACTCGCGAATGACCTTGAGCGTGCCCGAGGTGTCACGATACTCGAGGGTGCCCAGCCGCATCTCCCCGCCGACACTTGCCTGGGGCATTCCCACGCGCAAGTCGCCCACCGTCATCCCAACGCCTCCGGACGTGCTGCCGGTGAGGCGGTGGTCCTTTTGCCGCACTTCGAATGCGCCGATGGAGATCGTGTCGCCGAACTCCTGGTAGGCACGCTTGACGAGCGAAGACTGGTCTTCCTTGTTGCCCGGGGCTTGGTAGGGGCCGGCTTCATCGGGCACGCCGATCAGCAGCTTGATCAGGCGGGCCTTCTGCTGCGCCAGGTCCCGGTCCCCGCCCACGCCGCCGGACTTGTGGCGGGGAAATCCGAACACCGCGCCTTCCTGGTCCAGTAGTTCATAGCTGTGGCCCACGTCGCCACCGACAAAGGCGGAAAACGATGCAGCCTCGGTCTTGCCGACGCTGAAACCCAGCGAGGCGCCCGCTCCTTCCTGCACCCGCTTGACGGTGGAGACGCTCATGCGCAGCGAGCTGCGGTCGGTGGAGACGCCGGATTCGAAGGAAACGATGCGGGTGCGCCCGCCGCCCAGGTCAGCGCGGAGGGACACGGTGCCGGCGGACAGGAGGCCCGAGATGACCTCGGTCACGTTCCGGGTAGTGCCCTGGGTGTTGCCCGCGTTGGCCAGCGAGAACCCCGATCCCAGTTCTTCGCCGCGAATCATCGATGCGAGGATTTCCGCCGCTTCGACGCGGGTCTTGCCTTTCATCGCGGTATTGGGTGGCACGCTCACCTGAGGGTCTTGCGACACGCGGGCGAATGCGGTCGAGAAGGCCTTCCAGTCGGGTTGGCCGGCTTCGTGCCGGTAGGTTTGCATCTCCAGGGCCGACTGCGCGTCGGACGGCCCACCCGCATCGCCGGACCATGCCAGCAGCCGGGCGGGGGTGAGGGGCAGGTTCTGTTCAGCGAGCGCAGCATCCACCAGTGCGCCGATCGGGTCGACCAGGCCGGCGTCGTCGGGCGCCGCCTCCGGCAACTGGATGGCCGCCATCACCGCCTGGCGCACCTGGGCGATGGCAGGTTCCGACAGGTTGTCGCCGCGCGCCAGGCGGGGCAGCAGCAGCGCCTCGGACTTGGCGCGCAGAAGGATCTCGGAGCGCACCATGTTGCGCAGCAGAGAACCGCCCGCGCCGCTGTCGTCCAGCAGCGCCTGCGCGTCCACGGTGTCCTGTGCACTGGGCAGCGCGCCGTTCTCCAGGCCTCCACGCGCCTTCATGGTGGACTCCAGCACATCGACCATGTCCTTCATGGCCCGGCCTTCGTGGATGCCGCCGATGTGCGACAGCTCGAAACCCATGTTCTTGCCGCGCGAGGACACGATGGCGTCGTAGCCGTAGAAGGGGCTCTTGCCGTGGTGCAGCGAGCCGTAGCGCAGCGTGTCCGCGATGCGCTGAAAGCCCGTGGGCGATGCGATGGCGCGGTTCAGGTGCATGCCCACGCCCTTGGCCGCGCGCGACTCGGTCTTGTGGAACTCGCTCTTGCTGCCGTCCGGGTTGCGGGGCTTGTCGGTGGCCATGCCGCCACGGAGCATCTCCACGGCGAAACGGCAGCCATGGACCTCCTGGATGGCGGGGTCGAGCTCATCGCGCACGGCCAGCAGCGCTTTCTCGGCCAGCGAGAGCGAGGATCCGTTGGCAATGGGCGCCCCCGCGCGGCCGGGCCAGCCATTGGGCGTGGCCTGTATGGTCCTGCCCAGCCGGCCATGGGCGAACATGCTGGCCGGATCGAGTCCAGGGACGGGGTTGGCTGCGGCGCGCGCCATGCGCGCCACTTCGGCGGCGGCACGCAGATACGCGCGCATCGGGCCGCGTTGCGCCGCGGCCAGGGCCGGCGCGCCATCCGCCGCGCCCTCGGGCTTCGCGGTGATCTTGCTCAGCAGGTCCAGTCCCTTGGCCCCTGGAGTACTTTCGATCTCGGCCGCGAATTTCCAGGCCAGTTGCACCTCGGCGCTGACGCCGTCTGCGGGCGGAGCCAGCAGGTCGGCCACCAGGCGCACTTGCGGCAGGGCCTGCAGGAGGCGCTCGGCTTGCGCCGTGTCCTTGCTGTGGGCGGCAAGCGCCTTGACCAGGACGACGGACTCGCCAACAGAGATGCCCGTGGCGGCCTTCAGTTGCAGCACGCTGGCTTCCAAGGCTTTCTTCCGGTTGGCTGGACCATCGAAGTAATTCACGATGGTTCCGAAGATGGTCGGCTCCTTCCGGAGATCTTCGGCACGCCTGCCCTCCTTGGGCAAGGTGCGGCCGACACGGGGCGCGGCCTGCTGCAGCGTGTTGGGCACCTTGACGGCCGAAGCGCCTTCCTGGCCGACGAAGCTGCCAAACTTCGGCGCGGCGGACGAGACATTGCTCCGGAACGGGTTCCAGGGAGGCGACGTGGTGGTGCTCGAGATACCGAAGCCGTGCTTGAACGCACCTTCCTTGATCCCCTCGGTGACCTTCTTGAGCTTGGACAGGCCGTCCTGGCGCCGCAGGTCCTGGGCTGGGATCTCGCTTGCGGCAGCCCCATCGGCAGCCGACGGGGCCGAACTGCGTCGGCTGTTGACGCTGATGCTGTCGTCACCGTCACCGTCACCGTCACCGCCCCCGTCGTCCTCGCTTTGCACGTGCTGCGACTCGATCTCGATCTCGGAGTTGCCCCCGTCGAAGACGATGTCCGAGTCCGCGCTGTCGTTGCGCGCATGCTGCGGCTCGATCACGACGCCGAGATCGACCACATCGAAGTCGATGTCGGCATCCGCACTGTCGGAATGAGCGCCTTCGCTCTGCACTCGCGCATGTGTCGGTACCGACTGCTTGGCGCCGATCTCGACGATCTCATCGCGCTCGGCCATTTCAAAGGCCTCCGGCTCTTCCGGAGAACTCGAAACACCCTCCGAGGGGTTGGGTATGACACCGGAGGTCGATGCATAAGCCACCGCCTGGATGGAAGGCTTGCGCAGTGGCCAGCCTGCACCAGGTGCATCCAACCCGGAATTCTTGCCGCCTGCGTTGCCGGGAGTCTGGGGCGTTTTGGGTGCCTCTGGCGAACCGGAAGGCTTGGCCGTTTGCGGCGGCGCCGGTTTCGAGGACTTGAAGCCTACTGCCTTCTTGAAGTTGCTGGCCACCTTGGCCTTGAACGACTTGTGGGGTTTGCTGGGCGGCACTGATCCGGCTCCGTCGGACGATGCGCTTTGCCGCTCCTGCGCAGCGCGCCGCGATGAAGGCATGTCGCCTGCATCGAGCCGCTTCCCGGAGGTGCGCTCCTGGCGCACCTCCTCGCTCTTCGGCCGGTGTTGGCCCTCATCCACGTCACCAGGCCGCACGCCGCACCAAATGGGAATTCGCATCGCATCGCTCCAAATCATGCGCCCCGTGGTGGGTGCCCCGCACCCACCACGCCCGGGCTGTTTCCTACAAAACCCTTAAGCCGTCGCCGCTGCGGCCTTCAGGTCCTTCAGCGTCTGGGCCGAGACGGGGTCGCCACCGTTGTTGGTGACGTGGGTGTCCATGAACTCCTTGGTCAGGACGTTCTGCTCGAAGTCGCGCACCTGCTTGCGCGATGCCACGAACACGCGGTCGTAGGTGCCGTTGAGCACGTTGTGCTTGGCCTCGGTGCTCATGCCCTGGAACAGGCCTTCGTCGTACATCTTCTTGGTGGCTTCCCAGGTGCCGGTTTCCTTGGGCGCCAGCGTGTCGGAGCCGAAGCAGATGCGGTGGCTGTGGTCCTGGATGAAGCCGCGCCAGGCGGTGAGCGACTGGTCGTCCTTGCCGATCTGCTTGGCCACTTCGCTCCACGAGATGTCCAGGTTCAGGTTGGGGCAGTCCGCCAGCAGCTTCTTCAGGGCGTCCAGATGGCCCTCGCCCTGCTGCACGAAACGGCCCAGGCCGCCGCCGTGCGCCCAGACGATCTTGGTGTCCTGCACCCGCGGATCGCTGAACATCTTGCGCAGGCCTTCCAGATTGGCCGGCAGGCGCGCTTCGGAGGCCTTGCCCTTGCCCTTGCTGTTGAACTCCTTGACCTGATCGTGCAGGTTGTCGATGTCGCAATGCAGCACCACGGGCGTGCCGATGACCCCGGCCACTTCCATCAGCTTCGTGAGCGGCTCCATGCGCGGAGTCTGGGTGCTGGCCTGCAACCGGCCACCCGCGAACATGTCTTCCACCAATTCCTTGTGAACCGTGATTTCACCGATGCCGGTGAAGGTACCCTTGGTCTTGTACAGCTCGTGCAGCAGGCGGTCGCTCACGCGCGGGTCACCCAGGTGCAGGCCGGTGATCATGGGGTCCAGGCGGCTGCGCTGCGCCTCGCTCATGCCGGAATTCTTGATGGCCGTGGCCAGGTCGGTGTTGACGGCGGTGTCCACGTACAGAATGGACGCATCGACGATCTCCTTGATCAGGCCCGGATCCTTGCGGAAGTCGTCGATGTCCAGCTTGGGACGGCTGGCCAGTTCTTCGCTCGTGCGGCCGGCGAGCACGCGGTCTTCGATCTTCTTGGGCACGTAGTAGAACTCGAGCGGACCGCAATGGTGCGCATGTTCGCCGCCGCCGATCTGTTCGGAGATTTCGTGGGGATTGAGGGCCGTGGTCGCGCCATCGTCACCCGGCAGCTTGGCTTGCAGCAGCGAGGTGGGAATGGGCATCAAGGTGGTGTTGCGCACGCCGATGTCGTCCATCATCTTCAGCAGTTGCTCGGGGTTCAGGCCGCGCTGCACGTAGTTGGTGGGGTGCATGTGGCTGTCGCTGTGCGCGTCGAGGCCGCTGGACAGCTCGTAGGTGGCCACTTCGAAATGGTTGCCGACCGTGATCGCCTCGCCCGTCTTCGCGCTGTGAATGACCGCGCCGGAGTGCCGCTTGGCCACCAGCGCGTCGGGACGCACGCTGCCGTCATGGAACCGCTTCGGCTGGCTGACCACCATGCTGTTGCTGCGGGGAGGCACGGACGCGGCCTTGCCCGAGCCGGTGAACGCGGAACGCAAGCCGTCGAGCACGGAATTTCCGCTGAACTTGGACGACTTTTGCGTGGACGAACCCGCGCCATCGCTTTTGGATTCGGACGGCTTGAGCAACGGGGTGGTCACGGAAGCAGAGGACGCAGGCGATTTGACAGTGGTCATATAGATCTTTCAGTGGTTAATAAATAATCTGTTGGGCTTATAATTCTTAAACTCTGCTGTTTTTGCCTTGCCCTGCACCCGAAAGAAGCGACGGCGAAGCGAACATTTGCCTTGCCGGGCGGAACTCCTGACGCATTAATCGTATATATGCCGAACCAAAGAAAATGCCGTTATCTGGTCGCCTAGATAACGGCATTTTTAGCATCTCTCAATATGCGAGGCCATTTGAAAATGGCGAGAGGACAGGAACTTAGCGAAGAAATTCCAAGCTACTTGTCCGCTTCGAATTCATCATTTTCGGACACCATCGGGATATAGGCGCGCACCCATTCCTTGTCGTTCGACACGATCTTCCAACTGTGGCCTTCGCCCTGGGTGTCCTCGGCCAGCAAGACCGTGCCGGGGGCCAGGCGGAAGGTGGAGCCGTCGCTCACGCGAAACTCCAGCACGCCCTGCAGCGGCACCACGTATTGCCGGCGGGGCGCCGGGTGGGTGTTTTGCTCCCACGGCTCCACCGAATTGCTTAGCCAGAACTGCTGGCTGGAAATCTTGTGCAGCGCCGGCACCGTGCCGCGCACGAAGGCGGCGTGGTGGTCCGGGGTGGAGTACAGCTTGATGGCGGGAATGCGCGCCGCCTCCTCGCCCGCCCAGGCACCGGTGACGGCGCCCGCCATCACGGCCATGGCCAAGGCCTGGCGGGCGGCCGGCGCACATCGTTTCATCAGGGAACTCATAAAACCTGTTTCATCCTCGTTCATTCGGAAAAGAAGCCAAGGCACGCACCCCGCTTTGCCGGCAGGCGCCGCGGGTGCGCGGCCACGAAAAAGGGCCGGTCCCGCGCAGCGGTGTGCACGCGGGGCCCGGCCCTGGCCGCCCACGGCCCGAAGGCCATGGGGGAAAGGTTTACTGCTTGACGGCTTCGATCTGCGCCACGATGCGCACGTTCTTGGGGAAGCCGTACTGCACGCCGTAGTCGGCGCCGAAGGCCGTGCGGTCGATGGTGGTTTCGAAGTCGCCGCCGCACACTTCACGCTTGAGCATGGGGCTTTGGTAGCAGGCGAACTGGTTGGCCTTGAAGGTCACGGGCTGGGTCTTGCCCTTGATGGTCAGGTCGCCGGCCACGGACACAAGCTTGTCGCCGTCGAACGTGAACTTGTCGCCCACGAACTTGGCCGTGGGGTGCTTGGCGGCGTCGAAGATGTCGGCGCTTTGCAGGTGCTTGTCGAACGGTGCCACGCCCGTGTTGATCGAGGTGATGTCGATCGTCAGTTCCACCTTGCCGGTCTTGGCGGCCTTGTCCAGCTGCACGGTGCCTTCCTTCTTGTCGAAGCGGCCGCGGTTCACGCTGGCGCCGAAGTGGCTGATCTCGAACGTGGCGAAGGTGTGGGTCGGGTCCACGGCATACGTGGCGGTCTGGGCCTGCACGGCGCCGGCGGCCAGGGTTGCAGCCACGGCGGCGAGGGCGAAGAGGGATTTGCGCATGTCGATATCTCCGGGTTGAAAAAACAGAAACGGAACAAGAAACAAGAAACGGGGTTCAGCGGGCGAAAGCCGAGGCTCAGAGCTTGCCCACGCCGGTCAGCGCGAGCTTGAACTTGACCTGCACGTCGTCGGCCACCATGGACGTATCGGCCCATTCGTTCTCGCCGATCTTGAAGGCCAGGCGCTTGATGGCGAAGGCACCGGTGGCCGTGGTGGTCGCGCCGCTCTGGGCGAGCGTGACGGGCACGGTGACGTCCTGCGTGGCGCCCTTGATGCTGAGCTTGCCGGCCACTTCGTACTTGCCGGCGCCCAGGGCCTTGATGGCGGTGGACTGGAAGGTGGCCTGCGGGAACTTGGGCACGTTGAACCACGTGGCCTTGGGCAGTTCGGCGTCGGACTCCTTCACGCCCAGGGTGGCGCTGCCGGTATCGACGGTGAAGGCGATCTTGCTGGTGGCCAGCTTGGCCGGATCGAACGCGACCTGGGCATCAAACTTTTTGAACTTGCCTTCCACCGGCACGCCCATCTGCTTGCTCACGAAGGTGATCTCGCTTTGCTCGGGCACGAGTTTTTGCTGGGCGAATGCCGGTGCGGCCGCCAGCAGCGTGGTGGATGCCAGCGCGAGGCCAGCTAGCGTCATCGAATATTTCATGGACAGGACTCCGTCAGTCAACAACAAACCAAAAATTCAGGAAGAACCGGCCGAGAGGCCGGGCACCCCGGCGCCTGCACAGCCAGCGAAACGATCGATCAGCCCCGGCCCGGCAGCATGCGCGACAGCAGGCCGTCGCGGTCGATGACCTGGTGCTTGACCACGGCCGCCACGTGCAGCACGACCAGCGCTGCCAGGGCATAGGCGGTGATTTCATGCCAGGGCTTGATGGCCTCGGCCAGCTCGGGGCTCACGGGCACGAAGCTGGGCAGCGGCAGCACGCCGAGGAACACGATGGGAAAGCCGGCCGCCGAGCTGTAGGCCCAGCCGACCAGCGGCACGATGAAAAAGAGCGCGTACATCACGTGGTGCGTGCCGTGGTGCGCGATGTGCTGCCAGCGGGGCATGGCCGCTTGCACGGCCGGCGGCAGCGCGGGTGGGCGGTGCGTGAGGCGCCAGATCAGCCGCAGGGTGGACAGCGCCAGGATCGTCACGCCGGCCCACTTGTGCCAGTTGTAGAGCTTCAGGCGCTGGGGCGAGAACGGCAAGCCCGTCATGTACAACCCCACCGCGAAGATGCCGATGAGCGCCAGAGCGAGGATCCAGTGCAGGGCGATGGCCATGCCCCCGTAGCGGGACGATCGTGGCAGAGGAGGCGTCATGGATGGTGGTCTGGGTTTCGTGGGGTGGAATGCTGCGACGCAACACTCAGGCATGGCGCAGTGTAGATAGCCTTTTGTGCGCCAAGTTTCAATGGAATTGACGCAATGGTTCAAAAAATGTGAATGCTCAAACCGCCTGTGCCGCAGCGCTGAAGGCGCCCGCAGGGAGCGGCGAGGGCAGCACGGGCTCGCAGCCGAGCCCGAAGACTACCCTCCCCCGCGCCATCGGCCAAGCCCTCCACGAGGGGCCGCCATAGCGCTCCGCCGACCCGACTGCACCTCGGTGGGGCGACCGCAAGAAAGCGAGAAGCGCGCACGCAGCGCAAACCCTTCGACAAAAAAATAGCCGCCGGCGCCGGGGCCTCCAGCGCGGGCAGCAATCGAAGGATGGGCTTTCCGGCGACGGATCGCCGAAAAGCCCTGTTGGAGGAAGGCTCCAAAGGCCGCTCCGTTCAGGCGCCAGGGCTTCTTCAGTCCTGGATGCGCGCGATGGCCGTGCCGGCCGCGTGGTAGCTGCCGGCCGCCGCGCTCAGGGCGATCTTGCCCGCGCGGTGCGCGGTGACCTGCATTTCCATCTTCATGGCTTCCATCACGGCGATCACGTCGCCCTTGGCCACGGTGTCGCCTTCGGCCACTTTCCAGGTCTGCAGCGTGCCGGCGATGGGGGCGCCGACGGCATTGGGGTCCTGCTCCGCCTTGTCGCCGCCGCCCGCGCCCGGGGCAACCGGGGCGCCGCCCGGCACGGACTGCAGGCCGCGCAGCAGCTCGGGCGGCAGGCCCAGGGAGACACGGCGTCCGCCGATCTCCATCGCAGTGCGGATCAGGGTGGTGTCGGCCACGGGCTCGGCGCGCAGGGCGGCGGCCAGGTCGGGGGCGAAGTCGGTCTCGATCCAGCGGGTGTGGACCTTGAAGCCGTCGCCGCCCACGAAATCCGGATGGCCGATGACCGCGCGGTGGAACGGCAGCACCGAGGCCACGCCTTCGATCTTGAACTCGCGCAGCGCGCGCTGTGCGCGGGCGATCGCCTGCTCGCGCGTGGCGCCCGAGACGATGAGCTTGGCCATCAGCGAATCGAACGTGCCCGGCACCGTGGAGCCGGACTGCACGCCGCTGTCCACCCGCACGCCAGGGCCGGACGGCGCGGAGAACGAGACGACCGGACCGGGCGTGGGCAGGAAGCCCCGGCCCACGTCTTCGGCGTTGATGCGGAACTCGATGGAATGGCCCAGCGGGCGCGGCGTTTCGGTGACGGCCAGTGGGTGGCCGTCGGCGATGCGCAACTGCTCCACCACCAGGTCGATGCCCGTGGTCTGCTCGGTCACGGGGTGCTCCACCTGCAGGCGCGTGTTCACTTCGAGGAACGAGATGGCGCCGCTGCCGCTGAGCAAAAACTCCACCGTGCCCGCGCTGGCGTAGCCCGCCTCGGCGCAGATGTCGTGCGCGGCCTGGTGGATGCGCGCGCGCTGGTCGTCGGAGAGGAAAGGCGCAGGCGCCTCTTCCACCAGCTTTTGGTTGCGCCGCTGCAGCGAGCAGTCGCGCGTGCCCAGCACCAGCACGTTGCCGTGGGTGTCGGCCAGCACCTGCGCCTCGATGTGGCGGGGCCGGTCGAGGAACTGCTCGACGAAGCACTCGCCGCGCCCGAAGGCGGTGACAGCCTCGCGCACGGCGGAGTCGTACAGCTCGGCCACTTCGTCCATGCGCCAGGCGACCTTCATGCCGCGGCCGCCGCCGCCGAACGCGGCCTTGATGATGATGGGCAGGCCATGCTGCTCGGCGAAGGCGATGACCTCGCTGGCGTCCTTGACGGGCTCGGAGGTTCCGGCCACCAGCGGCGCGCCGACCTTGAGCGCGATCTTGCGGGCCTCGACCTTGTCGCCCAGGCGCGCGATGGCCTCGGGCGAGGGGCCGATCCAGGTCAGGCCCGCGTCGATCACGGCCTGCGCGAAGGCGGCGCTTTCCGACAGGAAGCCGTAGCCCGGGTGCACCGCGTCGGCGCCGCTGCGTCGGGCCACGGCCAGCAGCTTTTCGATGTTCAGGTAGGTGTCGGCCGGCCGGTCGCCGTCCAGGCCGTAGGCCTCGCCCGCCATGCGGGCGTGCACGGCGTCGATGTCGGCATTGGCATAGACGGCCACGGAGGCCACGCCGTAGTCGGCGCAGGCACGGGCGATGCGGACGGCGATCTCGCCACGGTTGGCAATGAGGACTTTTTTCATGTCAGGGGCTCGGTAATCGGTGTTCGGTAAGGGGGTGCTCGTTCAGGCCCGTCAGGCGGCAGCGCCGCGCGTGATGGCTTCGAATTCGCGGATCGGGTTGAAACGCACCCAGGCGTTGACCGGGATCTGGCCCGCGCGGTCCAGGTGGTGGGGCGCGACGGTGCCGATGACCGGATAGCCGCCCGTGAGCGGGTGGTCGGCCAGGAACAGCACGGGCTGGCCGCTCGGCGGCACCTGGATGGCGCCGATGCAGGTGCCTTCGCTGGGCAGCTCGCCGCCCACGGCACGCGCCAGCGGCTCGTCGCCCGCCAGGCGGATGCCCACGCGGTTGGACTGCGGCGTGACGCGCCAGCGTTGCGCCGCCAGCAGGGCGACGGCATCGGGCGTGAACCAGTCGGTGCGCGGGCCGAGCACCACGTCGAGCGTGATGTCTTCGTGCACCGTGGGCAGGCCGGCCGGCGGCACCTCGGGCGCGCCGACCACGGCGCTGCCCACCACGGGCCGCACGCCCAGCACGTCGCCGCCGGCCACCGCCGCCGGGCCCACGCGGGCCAGCGTGTCGGTGGCGCAGCTGCCCAGCACCGGCTGCACGGCGAAGCCGCCGCGCACCGCCACATAGCAGCGCGTGCCGGCCACCGGTTCGCCCACGGTGAGCGTGTCGCCGTCGCCCAGGGCGATGGGCTGGTAGTTCGGCACGGGCCAGCGCAGGCCGGCCGCGTTGGTGAGGGTCAGCGGTGCATCGGCGCCGGTCACGGCCACGACGGTGTCGCCGCGGCTGCGCAGCTGCAGGCCACCGTTGACCGTCTCCAGGCAGGCGCCGTCGGAGGCATTGCCGGCCAGGCGGTTGGCGGCCTTGCAGGCGGCCTGGTCCATGGCGCCCGAGGCCGACACGCCCTGGCCCGCCTGGCCGTGGCGGCCCACGTCCTGGAACAGGGTCTGCAGGCCGGCCGAGACCACTTCGAGCGCGGTGGCCGCAGGGGGCCCGGCGGGTGCCGGTGCGGTTTCAGTGCCTTTTTGGCCCTCAGCACATGTTTCACTAGGGCGTTCTTCTACATTTTTAGTAGCAATATCCACGAAGCGCACGCGGTCGCCGGGCTGCAGCAGCGCCGGCACGGGGCGCCCCAGGTCCCACATGGCCGTGGGCGTGGTGCCGATGATCTGCCAGCCGCCCGGGCTGGCCTGCGGATAGACGCCGCTGAAGGTGCCCGCCAGCCCCACCGCGCCCGCCGGGATGCGGGTGCGCGGCGTGGTGCGGCGCGGCACGTTCAGGCTGGGGTGGCCGCCGGTCAGGTAGCCGAAGCCCGGCGCGAAGCCGGTGAACGCCACGGTGTATTCGCTGCCCGTGTGGCGCGCGATCACCTCTTCGGGGGTGATGCCCAGCATGTGCGCCACTTCGGCCAGGTCTTCCCCGTCGTAGTGCACGGGGATCTCGATCAGCGTGGTGCTGCGCTCGGCCTGCGCGCTCACGTCGCGCCGGGCGATGGCGTCCACCAGCGCGGTCAGCGACTGCACGGCGGGGCGGAAGTGGATGAGGATGGTGCGCGCGGCGGGCACCATTTCCTCGATGCCGTCGATGGGCTCGCGCCGCAGCGAGGCGAGCAGCGCCAGCGTCTGGTCGAGGTCGTCCAGCTCGACCATGACCGCATTCAGGTTGACGGGCAGGAAGCGCATCATGCTGCGGGCTGCCCTGCGAACGACGTGATGGTCACGCCGGCCTGCTCGAAGCGCTGGCGCACCTGCTGCGCGATCGCGACGGCGTCGGGGCTGTCGCCGTGCACACAGATCGAGTCGGCACCGATGCGCACCTGGCTGCCGTCGATGGCCTCGATCACGCCGTCGGACACCAGGCGCAGCATGCGCTCGGCGATCAGCGCGGCGTCATGCAGCACGGCGCCCTTTTCGCGGCGCGACACCAGCGTGCCGGCCGGGGTGTAGGCGCGGTCGGCAAAGGCTTCGGCCACCACGCGCAGGCCGGCGTCGCGCGCCCAGCCGATCAGCGGCGAGCCGGCCAGCGCCACCAGCACCAGGCGGTCGTCGATCTCGCGCAGCGCGGTGATCACGTCGCGCGCCTGGCGGGCGTCGTGGGCGATGGTGTTGTAGAGCGCGCCGTGGGGCTTCACGTAGCGCACCTCGGTGCCGGCGGCCTTGGCCAGGCCCTGCAGCGCGCCGATCTGGTAGATCACGTCGGCCACGAGGTCGGCGCTTTCCACGTCCATGTTGCGGCGACCGAAACCGACCAGATCGCGATAGGCCACGTGCGCCCCCACCACCACGCCGCGGGCCTGGGCCTCGCGCAGCGTGCGCAGGATGCCGGCGGCATCGCCGGCGTGGAAGCCGCAAGCCACGTTGGCGCTGCTCACGATGCCCAGCATGGCCGCGTCGTCGCCCATGCGCCATGCGCCGAGGCTCTCGCCCAGGTCGCTGTTCAGATCCATTTTCATCGTCGTTCTCCTGGCGGTCGGTGCCGCCGATATCTCAAACCCGCGGAGCGCTGCGCGCAGCGCCCCGTCTATATGCCCATGCCGGTCAATGCAATTGCCCGGCGGTCTCGCGAACGTCCTCGCGCACGGCCAGCGCCGTGCGGATGACGGCGCGCAGAGCCTGCGCCAGCGTGTCCAGCGCCACGCTGGGCGCGCCGCCACCCACGCGCGCGGCCTGCTCGGGCAGGTACGGCACGTGGATGAAGCCGCCGCGCGCGGGCGCCGCAGTGCCCGGCAGCGTGGCGGCGCCTGCGGCCTGTTGCGCCAGGCGGTGCATCAGCGCGTAGAAGATGTGGTTGCAAACGAAAGTGCCCGCAGTGTTGGACACCACAGCCGGCAGCCCTTCGGCGCGCAGGTCGCGCACGATCGCCTTGATGGGCAGCGTGGAAAAGTACGCCGCCGGGGCGCCCGGCACCACGGCGGTGTCCACCGGCTGCTGCCCGGCGTTGTCGGCGATGCGCGCATCGTCCAAGTTGATGGCCACGCGCTCCAGCGACACCTCGGCGCGGCCACCGGCCAGGCCCAGGCAGATCACCAGCGAGGGCCGCCACTGCGCCAGCGCCGCGTCGAGCGCCTGCGCGGCCTTGCCGAACACGCAGGGCAGTTGCACCGAGCGCACCGTGGCGCCCCCATGCTGCCAGCCGTCCAGCGCACGCGCCACCTCCCACGAGGGGTTGACCGGATCGAGCTCGAAGGGCTCGAAGCCGGTGAGCAGCACAGTGTGGGGGGCGGCGTCGGACACGGGGCGGCCTTTCTTCGGACTATCGGAACATCAGGAAGTACATCAGGAACACGTTGCACGTGAGCAGCGCGAGGGCCGTCGGCACCTGTGCGCGGATCACCGCATTCTTGTCCGGAAGCTCCAGCAGCGCGGCGGGCACGATGTTGAAGTTGGCGGCCATCGGGGTCAGCAGCGTGCCGCAGTAGCCCGAGAGCATGCCGATCGCGGCCATCACGGCGGGGTCGCCGTGGTACACGCCCAGCAGGATCGGCACGCCCACGCCGCCCGTCATGACGGGGAAGGCGGCGAAGCCGTTGCCCATGATGATGGTGAACAGCGCCATGCCGATCACGTACACGGCGCAGGCCACGAAGCGGATGTCCATGTTGATGTAGCTGGTGGTGATGTACGCCACGGCCTTGCCCACGCCGGCGTCGGAGAACACCAGGCCGAGCATGCCCAGCATCTGCGGCAGCACCAGGGCCCAGCCCAGCGCGTCGGTCAGGCGGCGCGATTCGCGCAGGCCCTGCACGGGGCTCTCGCGGGTCAGCCAGCAGGCCAGGGCCAGCGACAGCACGCAGCCCACGCCCAGGCTCACCAGGGTGGTGTTCTTGGGGTCGATCAGCGGCACGCCGCCCACGGACAGGTGCTTGGCCGACAGCGTACCGATCATCGTGATGAGCGGAATCGCCAGCGCGGGAATGAACAGGCGGTTGCCCAGGCGCTTGGCGCTGGTCTGGTACTCGGCCGGGGTGCGGGGGGTGTGCTTGCCCGCGCCCACGCCGCCGAAGCCGGCGATGAGCGCCATCACCACGGCGCCAGCGCCCACCCAGATGGGCGGCAGCAGGTCGCCGATGAGGAAGACCAGGGAATACAGGGCCCAGAACAGTCCGCTGGAAAAGCGCTTGGGGTTGTCACGGTCGGCCACGGTCATCACCGCGGTGATGGCCAGGATGGCGCCGACGAGGTAGTACAGGTGTTGGATGGTCAGTGTCATGTTCATGCTCCCTTGGCGCTGGAGAGGGTGCCGTCGCCATTGCCGTTCCCGTTGCCATTGCGGCCAGCGGTTTCGGCGGCGTGCGCGGCCAGTTCACGGGCCAGCACGCCGTCCAGGCGGTGCAGGCGCCAGGCGTGGATGGCGAACGCGCAGATCGCGGTCGGAATGCCCCACAGCGCGATGTGGATCGGCTCGACATCGATGCCGGCCTCGTGCAGGAAGGTGGACATCAGCACGATGGCGCCGAAGGCCACGAAGATGTCTTCGCCGAAGAACAGGCCCACGTTGTCGGTGGCCGCCGAGAAGGCACGCAGCTTGTGGCGGATGCGGTCGGGCAGCTTGCCGTAGCGCGCCTCGGTGGCGCCTTCGGCCATGGGGGCGAGCAGCGGGCGCACCATCTGGGGGTGGCCGCCCAGGCTGGTCAGGCCGATGGCGGCCGTGAGCTGGCGGGCGCCCAGGTACACGATGAGCAGGCGGCCGGCGGTGGCCGACTTGATGCTGCTGATCCAGTTCTGCGCATGCTGGCGCAGGCCGTGGCGCTCCAGCAGCCCGATCACCGCCAGGGGCAGCAGGATGATGAGCGGCAGGTTGCGCGTCTTGATGAAGCCGGTGCCGATGGTGGCCAGGATCTTGTCGATCGGAAATCCGGCGGCAAACGCCGTCGCGATGGCCGTGACGATCACCACCAGCATCGGGTTGAACCGCAGGATGAACCCCACGATGATGACCGCCACCCCGATGAGCGGCCACAGATTGACTACGTTTTGCATCTTGAACTTCCTTGAATACGTACAGCCCTGGCCGGTCCGGTCTTCGCGTGCGCCCCGCCGCCGTTGGCGAAGAGGTGCGGACAACCGTAGGGCCCCATTGCCGGCCTGGCAGCGCGCGGGCAATGGGAGGTTGCTGCCCGAGCGCGGTCTGGACCGGCACGACACACAACGCAAATTGCATGCCAATCCATGAACAACAAATCAGGGATCAACCATTGAAAAACTTCAAGTTGTTGAACAATCGATGCACTATGAAGAGACAACCAGCACCAATTTGTTTCACGATTGGTCGATTTTGCCCAACAACAGGGCGCACAACCGACCCGGACAAACCCTAGGAAAAGGGGTTAGAAAACGGTATTCCACAGAGTGGATTCTTGCGAAGCAGGCCGATCTGCTACAAAGTGCGGAACCCCGATCCCGGCCTGCGCACGCCGTGCCGCACGCCCACCCCGAACCGCCCAGGCATGACCATCGAAACCCCCACGAACGCCCAGACCCTGAACGAACGCACGGCGGAGCTGATCCGCCAGAAGATCGTGAAGGGCGAGTTCTCGCCCGGCCAGCGGCTGTCCGAGGCCGCCCTGAGCGAAAGCCTGGAGATTTCGCGCAACACCCTGCGCGAGGTCTTCCGCCTGCTGACCAAGGAAGGCCTGGTCAAGTACGAGCCCAACCGCGGCGTCTCGGTGGCCATCCCGAGCATCGCCTCGATCATCGACATCTACCGCGTGCGCCGGCTCATCGAATGCCAGGCCATCGCCCAGGCCTACCCGCGCCACCCCGCCAAGAAGCACCTGCGCGAGGCGGTGGATTCGGCGGTGCGCTGCCGCGAGGCGGCCGACTGGCAGGGCGTGGGCACGGCCAACATGGAGTTCCACATGGCCATCGTGGAGCTGGCCGACAGCGAGCGCCTGAACGTGATGTTCTCGCACATCCTGGCCGAACTGCGGCTGGCCTTCGGGCTGCTGAACGATCCCGAGTTCCTGCACGCGCCGTACGTGGACATGAACGTCAGGATCGTCGATCTGTTCGAGGCGGGCAAACTGCGCGAGGCCTCGGACCAGCTCAACGAGTACCTCGTGCATTCGGAGCGCATCGTGCTGGCGGTGTATGCCCGGCGCATCTCCGACACCCCGGAGCGCTGAACCGCCTCGGCCTTTTTTCCAGAGCCCCTTTTTCGTCCCCCTCCCCTTTTCCCTTGCACACCATGAGCGCACAAACCCCCTCCATCGTCTACGGCACCGAAGACCTGCTGATCAGCCTCTGCAACTCGGTGACCCGGGTGCTCAGCGTGGCCACGCAGAGCCCCATCCACTACTCCGGCATGGTCCAGCGCATCACCAAGACCTGCCTGCGCCCCGACATCGGCTGCTTCGTGCTGTTCGACGGCGGGTTCTCGGGCCTGGTGATCATCAATTTCTCGAAGGAAGCGGCGATGGAGCTCTACCAGAGCTACCTGCTGAGCATGGGCATGTCCAAGGACGACCTGGCCAGCTCCTACACCTCGGACGAGGTGTCGAACGTGATGGGCGAGCTGATGAACCAGGTGGTGGGCGACTTCACCGGCAAGGTGCGCCGCGAACTGCAGACGCACATCACGCAGAACCAGCCCAAGATGCTGGCGCTGAACAAGCAGGTGATGCTGAGCGTGGACGCCAACCTGGACAAGCCCGAGGCGCGCCGCGTGACCTTCTACACGGCCAGCAACCACATCTTCTACCTGGAACTGGCGATCGACCGCACCGAGTTCATCAAGCTCGTCGATTTCGAGCCGCAGGAAGCCCCCGATCCCGACGCGCTGATCGCCCAGGCCGGCGAGCCCAAGGCCGCGGCCCCGGTGCCGGCCGCCGCGTCGTCCAGCGACACGGACGACCTGCTCAAGTCGCTGGGCATGTGACGACGGGGCGGGCCAATGCGGTGGCGGGCCACGAAGGCACCGCCACCTAAATGCTATTTAATTGATAGCAATACGCCCGAGTTGAAATTGCCCTGGAGGCCTTTTCGACCCCAAGCCTTCCCACAGCGTTGCGCGCCGGCATCACCCGGTTCGCGCCGCCCGTGACCGAGCGCAGCCGCCGGCGCACAATGCGCCGACCCTTCACTGCCCCGCACTCCGCAATGACCTCCACTCCGGCGCCCGGCCACGCGCCCGCTGCCCGCGGCTTCGCCGCCCGATCCGCCCTGATGATCGCCGCACTCGGGGTGGTGTTCGGCGACATCGGCACCTCGCCGCTCTACGCCTTCAAGGAATGCCTGAACCCCGAACACGGCGTGGCGCTGGACCGCGCCGCGGTGCTGGGCCTGCTGTCGCTGGTGCTTTGGGGCCTGATGCTGGTGGTCACCCTCAAGTACGTGGTGTTCGTGCTGCGCGCCGACCACGACGGCGAGGGCGGCATCCTGGCGCTGCAGGGCCTGGCCGCGCAGGCGCTGGAGCGCGGCGGCGCCCGCCCGTGGGCGTGGAAGGCCGTCGCCGGGCTGGGCCTGGTCGGCGCGGCCATGTTCTATGGCGACAGCCTCATCACGCCGGCCATCTCGGTGCTGTCGGCGGTCGAGGGGCTGGAGGTGGCCACGCCGGTGTTCAAGCCTTACGTGGTGCCCATCACGCTGCTGGTGCTGATCGGCCTGTTCCTCGTGCAGCGCCGGGGCACCGAATCGGTGGGCCGCGTGTTCGGGCCGGTGATGGTGCTGTGGTTCGGCGTGCTGGCGGTGTCCGGCCTCTGGCAGATCACGCAGAACCCGCACGTGCTCGAGGCCATCGACCCGCGCTGGGCGGTGCAGTTCCTGGCCACGCACCCGGCGCAGTCGCTGGCGGTGCTGGGCGCGGTGTTCCTCGCGTTCACCGGCGGCGAGGCGCTGTATGCCGACATGGGCCATTTCGGCGCCACGCCCATCCGGCTGGCGTGGCTGTTCATCGCGCTGCCGTCGCTGGTGCTGAACTACTTCGGCCAGGGCGCGCTGGTGCTGGCCAACCCCGCGGCCATCGACAACCCGTTCTTCCGGCTCTTTCCCCCTTGGGCCACCGTGCCCGTGGTGGTGCTGGCCGCCTGCGCCACCGTCATCGCCTCGCAGGCCGTGATCTCGGGCGCGTTCTCCATGACGGCGCACGCCATCCGCATGGGCTACCTGCCGCGCATGCGCATCGTGCAGACCTCAGGCACCGCCATCGGCCAGATCTACCTGCCCACGATGAACTGGCTGCTCATGGCCGGCGTGCTGCTGCTGGTGCTGGCCTTTCGCAGCTCCAGCGCGCTGTCGGCCGCCTACGGCATCGCGGTGTCGCTCACCATGCTCACCACCACCTTGCTGGCCGGCGTGGTCGCGCTGCGGCTGTGGCGCTGGAACCCGCTGGCCGTGGGCCTGGGCGTGGGCTGCTTCGCGCTGGTGGACGTGACCTTCATCGTGGCCAACAGCCTGAAGATCGCCGACGGCGGCTGGCTGACCCTGGCGGTGGCGGCGGTGGTCATGTTCGTCTTCACCACCTGGGCCAAGGGCCGGCGCGTGGCCGAGCAGGCGGCGGCGCAGGAGCGCATGCCGCTCGCCCCCTTCATCGAGGCCCTGGCGCACGGCATGCCGCACCGCGTGCGCGGCACCGCCGTGTTCATGACCGCCGACGCCGACAGCGTGCCGCACGCGCTGCTGCACAACCTCAAGCACAACCAGGTGCTGCACGAGCGCGTGGTGGTGCTGGCCGTGCGCACGCGCCCGGTGCCGCGCGTGCCGGCCGCCGATCGCCTGCACGCCCAGGAACTGGGCCACGGCGTGTGGTGCGTGACCGCCAGCCACGGCTTCATGGAGCGGCCCGACGTGCCCGAATACCTGCGCCTGCTGGCCTACCAGAAGGGCCTGCACATCGAGTCCATGTCCACCTCGTACTTCACCTCGCGCGCCTCGCTGGGCACGGGCCGGCTCGAAGGGCTGGGCGCCCTGCGCAAGGCCGTGTTCGGATCGCTGCAGCGCAACGCGGCGCGCGCGTCCGACTACTTCCGGCTGCCGGACAACCGCCTGATCGAGATCGGCCGCCGTGCGAGCTGACGCCCTGCCCTCCCCTCGGCGGCCCTCCACTCGGCTGTCCACCCCGCTGCGCCGCCTGGCGCGCGCCGCCGTGCTGGCGGCCCTCGGCACCGCGGCCCTCGCCGCGCCGGCCGCCCACGCGGCCACCGACACCGATCCCGACACGCCGCTGCACTTCAAGCTGACCACGGGCCTCTACCAGGTATCCGGCGGCGGCCTGCCCTCGGGCCCCGGGCTGGACGTGAACCTGCGCTACATCCGCGGCGACGACCACTGGTGGGTGGGCGCGTTCCGCTCGCCCGCGCTGGGCTTTTCCATGCCGCGCGCGGGGTGGGACAGCACCGTGGCCTTCGGCGACTGGCGGGTGCTGCCCTCGGTGCAGATCGCCTCGGGCGGCTTCGTCGGCGGCAGCCTGGCCGTGGAGACCGGCACCACCTGGGTGGTGGGCGCGGGCCTGGGACGCACCAACCTGCGCAACTACGCCAACCTCAACTTCGACCCCAACGACGCCTACAGCGTGTACGGCAGCCACCGCTTCACCAGCGGCGACACCCTGGCGCTGCAACTGGTGCGCGACAACCGGCAGAACCCCGACCAGCAGAACCTGCACCTCGTGTGGCGCAGCCCGCGGCCGGGCGGCCAGCGGCTCACCGTGGACCTGCTGGCCAAGCAGGGCACGGTGGACGGCCGGTTCATCCGCCGCGCCGGCCTGTCGGTGGGCTACGACTGGCCCGAGTGGTTCGTGCGAGCCGCGTGGGACCCGCAGGTCAACTTCACGCCGCAGAACATGCTGCGGCTGTCCACCGGGGTGCGGTTCTAGCGCCCAGCGCTGCAGCCACCGGGGCCCGCACGCCGTGGCGCTCAGCCCTCGAACTGCGGATGCGTCTGCCGGATGCGCGCCATGGCGATGCCGGCCGCTGCCGTGCGCGTTTCCACGCCCAGCTTCACGTACACGCGCTCCAGGTGCTTCTTGACCGTGGCGGGGCTGGCGCCCAGGATGTCGCCGATGTCGCGGTTGGTCTTGCCCTTGACGAGCCAGTACAGCACCTCGGCCTCGCGGGCGGTGAGCTTGAACGACAGACCCATGGCTTCGATCACGGCGGCGTCGGACACCTCGCGCATCACGATCAGCCAGTCGCCGCCGCCTTCGCTGTCGCCGGTCTGCTGGTGCAGGCTGAACGACAGGCGGCGCGCGCCCTGCTCCACCACCAGGCGCGGCGGCTCCAGCTGCTGCGCGGCCAGATCGGCCAGGCGGGGCAGCTGCACCTGCAGCCACTCGGTGACCGGCGCGGGGGCGAAGGCGGGCACCGGCACGGCCCCGCCCGCTGCGCCGGTGGCCGCACCGCCACCGAAGTAGCCGTGCAGCAGCTCGCGCGCCAGGGCGGTCTGCCACATGAGCCGGCCGTCGCTCGCGCGAACGGTGATGCTGGCGTAGCCGAAGGCGTCGAGCGCGTTGCGCGCCTGGCCGGCCTGGCGGATCTCCTGACGGGCACGGCGCGCGCCCTGCAGGTGCACGTTCATGCGCGCGAGCACCTCCTTGGGCTTGATGGGCTTGGTCACGTAGTCCACGCCGCCCGCGTCCAGCGCGGCGACCAGGTGCTCGGTCTCGGTCAGGCCGGTCATGAAGATGATGGGGATGTGCGCGGTGGCCGGCAGGCCTTTCAGCCGCCGCGCGACCTCGAAGCCGTCCATGCCCGGCATCATCGCGTCGAGCAGCACCACGTCGGGCAGCGCCTGCGCCGCGCGCGACAGCGCGGTCTCGCCATTGGTGGCCACGAGCACGGTGTAGCCGGACTCGTCGAGCGCGTCGTGCAGCACGGCGAGGTTGTCGGGCACGTCGTCCACGATCAGCACCACGTCGGCACGGGTGCGGTCGAGCGCCTGCGCGGTGGCATCCAGGGGCAGCGCATCGGTGGGGAGCATGGCGGTCGCGGTCATGGGGAAGGAGGATGGGATGCGGCGGCCTCGGCCACCATGCGGGCGATGGCCTCGAAACGGAACTGCCGCGCATGGTCGCGCGCCTCGCCCACCCAGGCCGCGCAGCCGGGCTGCGCGGCCTCGATAGCGCCCAGCTGGTTGAGCACGCCGCGGTAGTAGCCCAGCTCGACGGCTTCGGACAGGGCCGGCAGGCGGGACGGGTCGGGCAGCGCCTTGGCGGCGGGGACCCGGGGCGGCTCCGAGGTCGGGCCCGGAGCGGGTGGAGCGGACGGCGCCGGCACGTCCTCGATCCAGGCCAGGCCCAGGCGCCGCTCCAGCCAGTCCAGCAGCTCGCTGTGGCGCACGGGCTTGACGATGAAATCCTCGGGGCGGATGCACACGTCGTTCTCCAGCCCCTTGTCGAAGGCGTTGGCGGAGACCACGGCGATGTGCGCGGGCGCCTGCGCGCCTTGCACGGCGCCTTCGAGTTGGCGCAGGCGGCGGATGGTTTCCCAGCCGTCGATGCCCGGCATGGCGAGGTCCATGAACACCGCATCGGGCCGGTAGCCGGCCGCGATCAGGTCCAGAGCGTCGTGGCCGCTGGCGGCGGTGCGCAGGGTGAAGCCCAGCGGCGCGAGCAGTTGCACCAGCAGTTCGCGGTCGGCCTCTTCGTTGTCCACCACCAGGAGGCGGCGGCGCGGGCCGGCGTAGCCCCGGCGCGGCGCGCGCAGGCGCGCGGGGCCCAGGGCCTCGCCCACCGCGCCCGGGTGCACCTCGGGCAGGAACAGGCGGATGCGGAACAGCGCGCCCGCGCCCGGCGTGCTGGTCACCAGCATCTCGCCGCCCATCAGTTCGGTGAGCATCTTGGCGATGGTGAGCCCCAGGCCCGCGCCAGGCGCAGCGCCCTGGCTGCTGGCCGCGCCGCGCGCGAAGGGCTCGAAGATGCTGGCGCGCTCGGCCTCGGTGAGGCCCGGGCCGCTGTCCTCGATCTCGATCAGGGCCAGCTCGCGCGCGTGCCGCACCGACAGCCGCACATGGCCGCTGGCGGTGAACTTGATGGCGTTGCCGATGAGATTGATGAGGATCTGGCGCACGCGCTTGTCGTCGCCGCGCACCCACTCGGGCAAGGTGCCCTGCGGCTCGAAGCGGAACGCCAGCCCCTTGGCGCGCGCCTGCGGCTCGAACATGTCGCACATCTCGTGCAGGCAGTCGGCAAAGCGCATGGGCCGCACCTGCAGCGTGAGCTTGCCGCTTTCGATGCGGGCGATGTCCAGCGTGCCCTCGATGAGCGACAGCAGGTGCTCGCCGCCGCGGCGGATCACGCTCACGGCCTGCTGGCGGTGCGGCGGCACGGCGGCGTCCTCGCCCATGAGCTGGGCATAGCCCAGGATGCTGTTGAGCGGCGTGCGCAGTTCGTGGCTGATGGCGCTGATGTAGCGGCTCTTGGCCTGGTTGGCCTGGTCGGCCAGCAGCCGGGCGCCCTCGGCCTCCTCGCGCGCTTCCTCGGCCACGCCGCGCGCCTGCTCGGCCTGCGAGCGCGCGTGCTCGGCGATGCGGCGGGCCTCCTGCAGGGCTTGGTCGGTCTGGCGGTGCAGGTGGATCTCGCGCTGCAGCAGGTGGGTCTGGCGGTTGGACTCCTCCTGCGCGACCTTGCGGCTCTTGTGGGCCAGCACCAGCCACCACGCCACGATGCCCGAGATGACCAGCAGCGCCAGATAGGCCTTGAGCAGCCCCGATCGCAGCGCGGCATGCGTGCCCGGCACGGCGGCGGTGCCCGGGCCGCTGTCGGGCGCCAGGGGGGTGAGCGTCTGCAGCTCCTGGTGGTAGAACAGCCCGAACACCGCGGCCAGCAGCGGCGCGATCACCAGCATCAGCAGCAGGAAGTGGCCCAGGCCCGTGTCGAGCATGCGCCACACCCGCCGCGGCAGCACCCAGCGCAGGGCCGCGCTCCACTGCACGGCCAGGTGCGCGTGGGGCTTGCACATGTCGCCGCAGCGCGCATCCAGCGTGCAGCACAGCGAGCAGATGGTGCCGCGGTAGGCGGGGCATTGCGCCATGTCGGGCGCCTCGTACTCGCGCTCGCACACCACGCAGCGCTGCACCGCCCAGGCCCCGGGCGTGCCCACGGCCGGCGCCTGGGCACCGGCGGGCCGGGCCAGGTAGTAGCGCCCGCGCGTGGCCCAGGCGATGAGCGGCGCCGCGACGAAGGCCGTCACCATGGCGATCACGGCCGAGAACGCCTGCGCCAGCGGCCCGAACAGCCCCAGGTGCGCCACGATGGACAGCCCCGAAGCCAGCGCCATGGCCCCCACGCCCACCGGGTTGATGTCGTACAGGTGCGCGCGCTTGAACTCGATGCCCCGGGGCGACAGGCCCAGCGGCTTGTTCACCACCAGGTCGGCCACCACCGCCATCATCCAGGCGATGGCGAGGTTGGAATACAGCCCCAGCACCTGCCCCAGCGCCTTGAACACGTTCATCTCCATGAGCATGAACGCGATGAGCGTGTTGAACACCACCCACACCACCCGCCCCGGGTGGCTGTGCGTCAGGCGCGAGAAGAAATTGCTCCACGCCAGCGAGCCGGCGTAGGCGTTGGTCACGTTGATCTTGATCTGCGAGACGACGACGAACAGCGCCGTGGCCGCCACCGCCCAGCCGTAGTGCGGGAACACGTATTCGTACGCCGCCAGGTACATCTGGTTCGGGTCCACCGCACGCTCCACCGGCACCATGTGGCGGATCGCCAGGTATGCCAGCAGCGCGCCGCCCAGCATCTTGACCACGCCCAGCACCACCCAGCCCGGCCCGCCGGCCAGCACCCCGAGCCACCAGCGCCAGCGGTTGGCCGGCGTGCGCGCGGGCATGAAGCGCAGGTAGTCGGCCTGCTCGCCCATCTGGGTAATGAGGGCGATGCCCACGGTGAGCGCCGCACCAAACAGGGGCAGATTGAACATGGAGACCGCACCGGATTCACCGCCGTAGTGCATCACCCCGGTGAATGCACCAGGATCGCGCGCCAGCACGTACACGAACGGCACCACCAGCATCACCAGCCACAGCGGCTGCGTCCAGACCTGCAGCCGGCTGATGGCCGACACCCCGTGCGTGACCAGCGGGATCACCGCCAACGCGCAGATGAGGTAGCCCCAGCGCGGCGGGATGTCCAGCGCCAGCTCCAGCGCATAGGCCATCACGGCCGCCTCCAGCGCGAAGAAGATGAAGGTGAAGATGGCGTAGATCAGCGAGGTGATGGTCGAGCCGATGTAGCCGAAGCCCGCCCCGCGCGTGAGCAGGTCCATGTCCACGCCGTAGCGCGCGGCGTACACGCTGATCGGCAGGCCTGCCAGGAAGATGATGAGCCCCGTGGCCACGATGGCCCAGAAGGCGTTCAAAAAGCCGTACTGCACCAGCAGCGTGGCGCCCACCGCCTCCAGCACCAGGAACGAGGCCGCGCCGAACGCCGTGTTGGCCACCCGCCATTCGGACCAGCGCCGAAAGCGCTGCGGCGTGAAGCGCAGCGCGTAGTCCTCCATCGTCTCGGTGGCGACCCAGCTGTTGTAGTCGCGGCGCACCTTCACCACCTGCTGCGGCACGGCGGCCAGGTGGTCGGCGGGCGCTGGCGACGAAGGGGCCGGGGAAGGGGCCGCGGGGGCGGTGGCGGGGCTGGCGGGCGTCATGGGGGCAGGGGCGCGGGGTGCAGGTTCCATGCCACGCGGTGCCACCACCGCCATCCGGCGTATGGACGGGCATGGCGATTGCTGACTACCATGCGGCATTCCGTCCCCTTTGCCCTCCCACCGCCCGCTGCGCCATGGAACTCACCCCCCGCGAAAAAGACAAGCTCCTGATCTTCACCGCCGCGCTGCTCGCCGAGCGGCGCCGCGCGCGCGGACTCAAGCTCAACTACCCCGAATCCATGGCCCTCATCAGCGCCGCCGTGATGGAGGGCGCGCGCGACGGCAAGACCGTCGCCCAGCTCATGAGCGAGGGCCGCACGGTGCTCACGCGGGCCGACGTGATGGAAGGCGTGCCCGAGATGATTCCCGACATCCAGGTCGAGGCCACCTTCCCCGACGGCACCAAGCTGGTCACCGTGCACCAACCCATCGTGTGACGGGTTTTTGAACCAAATCCCTCTCACGCCCTAGTACCCATTGCCCTTGATGCTATGAAAAAAGAAGCAAAAACCCGCTCCTTCGTCTCCGCCGCCGCGCTGCTGCTGTTGCCCGCCCTCGCCTTCGCCCACCCGGGCCATGGCGCGCAGGACGCGCTGCATGCCGACGCCGGCTTCCTCGACGGCCTGGTCCATCCCTTCACCGGCCTGGACCACCTGGCCGCCATGCTGGCCGTGGGCGTGTGGAGCGCGCTGGCCGTGCGCCCCGTGTGGCTGGCGCCCGCCGCCTTCGTGGCGCTGCTGGTGGCGGGGGCCACGGCCGGCTTCCTGGGCGTGGCGGTGCCGGCGGTGGAGCCGATGATCGCCGCCTCGCTGCTGGTGCTGGGCCTGCTGGTCGCCTGGCGCCGCCACTTGGCCCTGCCGCTGGCCGCGGGGCTGGCGGGCGCGTTCGCGTTCTTCCACGGCGCGGCGCATGGCACCGAACTGGGCGGCAGCGGCCAGTGGCTGGCCCTGGCCGGCATGGTGATCGCCACCGCCACGCTGCACGCCGCCGGCATCGCCCTGGGCCATGCCGTGGTGGCGCGCCACCGCTGGCTGGCCGTGGCGGCGGGCGCCTCGACCGCGCTGCTGGGCGCCACGCTGCTCGTGCGCATGGCCTGAGCGGCACCCCGCGCCGACCGCAGCCCCACCCCACCGAGAGCCCACCCCATGATCCCCGGCGAACTCCTCATCGACGACGGCGAGCACGCGCTCAACACCGGCCGCCGCACCCTCACCCTGGTGGTGCGCAACACCGCCGACCGGCCGATCCAGGTCGGCTCGCACTACCACTTCGCCGAGACCAACGGCGCGCTCGGCTTCGACCGCGACGCCGCGCGCGGCATGCGGCTGAACATCGCCAGCGGCACGGCCGTGCGCTTCGAGCCCGGCCAGCAGCGCACCGTGGAGCTGGTGGACTACGCGGGCGACCGCACGGTGTACGGCTTTCGGGGCCTCACGCAGGGGCCGCTGGGCGAGCCGCCGGCCCCGGCCGCCGCCTGAACACCGACCCCATCCCTTTTCGAACCGCCCCAGAGCTGGAGAGCATTCCCATGGCCACTGTGTCCAAACGCGCCTATGCCGAGATGTTCGGCCCCACCGTCGGAGACCGCGTGCGCCTGGCCGACACCGGGCTCATCGCCGAGGTGGAGCAGGACTACACGCTGCGCGCCGGCGCCTATGGCGAAGAGGTGAAGTTCGGCGGCGGCAAGACCATCCGCGACGGCATGGCGCAGGGCCAGCGCACGCGCGACGGCCAGGGCACCGGCCCCACGGCCGGGGGCGCCATGGATACGGTGCTGACCAACGCGCTCATCCTGGACCACTGGGGCATCGTCAAGGCCGACATCGGCCTGAAGGGCGGGCGCATCGCCGCCATCGGCAAGGCCGGCAACCCCGACACGCAGCCCGGCGTGGACATCGTCATCGGCCCCGGCACCGAGATCATCAGCTGCGAAGGCAACATCGTCACGGCGGGCGGCATCGACAGCCACATCCACTTCATCTGCCCGCAGCAGATCGAAGAAGCCCTGGCCTCGGGCGTGACCACCATGCTGGGCGGCGGCACCGGCCCGGCCACCGGCACGCTGGCCACCACCTGCACCTCGGGGCCCTGGAACATCGAGCGCATGCTGCAGGCGGCCGACGCCTTTCCCATGAACCTCGGCTTTCTCGGCAAGGGCAACGCCAGCCTGCCCGACGCGCTGCACGAGCAGATCGACGCGGGCGTGATCGGCCTCAAGCTGCACGAGGACTGGGGCACCACGCCGGCGGCCATCAGCAACTGCCTGGACGTGGCCGACGCCACCGACACGCAGGTCGCCATCCACTCCGACACGCTCAACGAGAGCGGCTTCGTCGAGAACACCATCGCCGCCGTGGCGGGCCGCGGCATCTGCGCCTTCCACACCGAAGGCGCGGGCGGCGGGCATGCGCCCGACATCCTGCGCGTGGTGGGCGAGGCGAACTTTCTGCCGTCTTCCACCAACCCCACCATGCCCTACACGGTGAACACGCTGGACGAGCATGTGGACATGCTGATGGTGTGCCACCACCTGGACGCCTCCATCGCCGAAGACCTGGCCTTTGCGGAGAGCCGCATCCGCAAGGAAACCATCGCGGCCGAAGACGTGCTGCACGACCTGGGCGCCATCAGCATGATGAGCAGCGACAGCCAGGCCATGGGCCGCGTGGGCGAGGTCATCCTGCGCACCTGGCAGACGGCCCACAAGATGAAGGCCCAGCGCGGCACGCTGGACGGCGACACCGCGCGCAACGACAACACGCGCATCAAGCGCTACGTGGCCAAGTACACCATCAACCCCGCCATCGCCCACGGCATCAGCCACGAGGTGGGCAGCCTGGAGGTGGGCAAGTGGGCCGACATCGTGATCTGGAAGCCCGCCTTCTTCGGCGTCAAGCCCGCCATGATCCTGAAGGGCGGCTTCATCGCCATGGCCGCCATGGGCGACCCCAACGCCTCCATCCCCACGCCGCAGCCCGTGCACTACCGGCCCATGTTCGGCGCCTTCGGCGGGGCTCTGGCCCGCACCTCGCTCACCTTCGTGTCGCAGGCCGGGCTGGCCGCGGGCATCGGCGAGCGCTTCGGCCTGGCCAAGCAGCTCAGCGCCGTGCGCGGCGTGCGCGGCGTGCGCAAGCAGCACATGGTGCACAACCACTACACGCCGCGCATGGAGATCGACGCGCAGACCTACACCGTGCGCGCCGACGGCCAGTTGCTCACCTGCGAGCCCGCGACCGTGCTGCCCATGGCGCAGCGCTACTTTCTGTTCTGATCGCACGCATGCTTCAAGTCTCCAAACTCATCGCCCAGGGCAAGGGCCTCGCGCCCGTGCTCGTCAAGCGCGCCGCCACCCTCGAACTCGACTGGGACACGCGCCAGAAAAGCCGCTTCGCCGCCACCGACTCCACCGGGCGGGAACTGGGCATCTTCCTGCCCCGAGGCACTGCCGTGCGCGGCGGCGACGTGCTGGTGGCCGAGGACGGCGCCCTGGTCCGCGTGATCGCCGCGCCCCAGGCGGTGCTGCGCATCACCCATTGCGCCCAACACGGCACCCCCTTCGATCTGACCCGCGCCGCCTACCACCTGGGCAACCGGCACGTGCCCATCGAACTCACGCCCACCCACCTGCAGATCGAGCCCGACCACGTGCTGGCCGACATGCTGCGCGCCATGCACCTGATCGTGAACGCCATCGATGCCCCCTTCGAGCCCGAGGGTGGCGCCTATGCGGCGGGCGGACACCATGGGCACGGGCACCACGGCCATGACCACGGTCACGCCCATGGCCACGACCACGACCGCGCAGCCCCTTCGCACGACGCCGCCGGCCCCGCGCACGGCGATGGGCATGACCACGGGCACCGCCATGCAAGCCATGGCCACGATCACGGCGATGCGCACGCCCATGGCCACGACCATGACCATGCGAAGTGCGATCACCCGCACCACCACCCTTGATTGACGCCGGGATGACGTCCCCCGACTGCAACGCCCCACCACCCCAAGCCCCCACGGCCCTGCCCGCCGCCAGCCTGCTGCAGCTCATCTGGCTGGCCTCGCCGGCGTTGCCGGTGGGCGGGTTCTCGTACTCCGAAGGGCTGGAAGTGGCGGTGGAGCGCGCCGGCGTCACCACCGAAGCCGCCGCCGCCGAATGGCTGGCCGCGCAACTGCAGCTCACCCAGGCGCGCGGCGACATGGCCGTGCTGCAGCAGGCGCTGGCCGCCTGGCGCGCCGCCGACCACGCCCGCGTGCGCCAATTGAACGACTGGGTGCTGCAAACGCGCGAGACCAGCGAAATGCGCCTGCAGACCGAGCAGATGGGCCGCTCGCTGGCCGACTGGCTGCGCAACCAGCACGCGGGCGACGCCGCCCGGCTGCACGACGTGGCCGCGCTCGCCGCCTTGCCGCCCACCCCCACCTACCCTGTCGCCTTCGCCCTGGCCGCCGCCGGCACCGAAGCCGGCGCGCGCGACGTGCTGCTGGCCTACACCTTCGGCTGGGCCGAGAACATGGTGCAGGCCGCGCTCAAGGCCGTGCCCCTGGGCCAGAGCGCCGGCCAGCGCATCCTGGCCCGGCTGGCCGCCGCCATTCCGGCCGCCACCGACGCCGCGCTGCACACCGGCGACGCGGACCGCCAGGCCTTCTCGCCCATGCTCGCCATCCTGTCGGCGCAGCATGAAACCCAATACTCCCGCCTCTTCCGATCATGAACACCACCACCAGCACCACCGCACTGCATCACATCCCCCACCGCACCAAGCCCCTGCCCCCGCTGCGCGTGGGCATCGGCGGCCCGGTCGGCTCGGGCAAGACCACCCTGCTGGAAATGCTGTGCAAGGCCATGCGCGACAAGCACGACCTCATCGCCATCACCAACGACATCTACACCAAGGAAGACCAGCGCCTGCTGACGGTGAGCGGCGCCCTGCCCGCGGAACGCATCCTGGGCGTGGAAACCGGTGGCTGCCCCCACACCGCCATCCGCGAAGACGCCTCCATCAACCTGGAGGCCATCGACCGCATGCTGGCGCAGTTTCCGAACGCCGACGTGGTCTTCATCGAAAGCGGCGGCGACAACCTCGCGGCCACGTTCAGCCCCGAGCTGAGCGACCTCACGCTCTACGTGATCGACGTGGCCGCGGGCGAGAAGATCCCCCGCAAGGGCGGCCCCGGCATCACCAAGAGCGACCTGTTCGTCATCAACAAGACCGACCTGGCCCCGCACGTGGGCGCCAACCTGGACGTGATGGCCGCCGACACCACGCGCATGCGCGGCACCAAGCCGTTCGTGATGACCAATCTGAAAACCCTGCAGGGTCTGGACGAGGTGGTGGCCTTCATCGAAAAGAAGGGCCTGCTGCAGGCGGCCTGATGCGCGGGGGCGGGGTGTGGAGGCCGGCTAGAATACGCGCCAGTTTGCGGAGACTTGGGTGAGCGGTTTAAACCAGCAGTCTTGAAAACTGCCGACGGGCAACCGTCCGTGAGTTCGAATCTCACAGTCTCCGCCACAACGAAAAAGCAGCACCCCATGCATTGGGACTTGAAGCATGACTTACGCTCAGCGCGCGGGTGCAAACTTCGAGGTCAACGGCCTGGTGAGGGACCTCTCATCTTCGTAGGGTGATCGGATCAAACATGGTCTGGCACGGCCGGTGCGATGCAGCTCGCCATCCATGGCGCAGGGATGAACCAGGCGAAGATTCAACCCGTTGGCTTGCGGTTCTCGTCATGAAAAAACCGTTCTGTCCAGTTCGGCAGCAACAAGCTCGATGGCTTTCAACCCCGCGACAGAGTTTCCCTTCTCGTCCAATGGCGGCGACCAGGAGCACACCGCGCCAAATCGGGGGATCACGGCGAGGACGCCACCACCGACTCCGCTCTTGATCGGCAACCCTATGCTGAATGCGGTTTCACCGGAGGCTTCGTAGGTCCCGCTGCTCATCATGAGCGCGCACACCTGCTGGGCCTGGCGGGCCTCCAGCACCTTGCGCATGCGCAGGTCAGCACCGCCATTGGCAAGAAACAGCGCGGCCACCGCCAGGTCCTTGCAGCTGGCTGCGATCGCGCACTGGGCGCAATACGCCTTCACAACGTCCTCGACCGGGTTGCGGAAATTGCCAAAACTCTTCATCAGGTGCGCGGCCGCCAGGTTTCTGCGCGCGCACGCGAACTCGCCCTTTGCCACATCGAGGTCGTACTGCAACGCCGCATTGCCCGAAAGATCGCGCAGGAGCGACAGCACGGCCAGTTCCATCTGGGTGTTGCGGCTGCTGAGCATGTCGGACACCGCCAGCGCCCCGGGATTGAGAAACGGGTTGCGCGGCTTGCCTTCCTCCAGTTCCAGTTCGATGAGCGAATTGAACTGGTTCGAGCTGGGCAGTCTCCCCACACGCGCCCAGAGTTCATCGTCCTTCAGACGCATCGCCAGGGTGAGCGCAAATACCTTGGAAATGCTCTGGATCGAAAACGGCTGGTCAGAGTCGCCGGCCGCGTAGATGTCGCCCTCCAGCGTGGCAATAGCGATGCCGAACTGCGAAGGTTCTACGTCGGCCAAACCGGGGATGTAGCTGGCCACGCGGCCCGTGCGGGCCAATGGACGCACCGCGCTGGCGATGCGCTCGAGAAGATTCTGCATTCGGACAATTTGAAAAGTGCGGCGCGCCTGCCGGTGCAAAGCCCCCATACCGGCAGGCATTGCGCAGACCGACAAGCGCGCGGTGGCGGGCCCCGCAGGTCCGGACTGTCCCGCCGCTCAAGGCGCCAGGGTAAGGCGGTTCAGCGCAGGGGGTGGATACGAGGGCGCCAGGGCCACGGGAAGAACGCCAGGCTCGAGTTTGAACACCGTCACCGTGCGCGACAGCGCCTGGGCCTGTCCTCTCAGGCCCGCTGCGGTCGCCGAGGATTCTTCGACCAGGGCGGCGTTTTGCTGGGTCATGTGGTCCAACTGGGTGATCGCCCGGTTGATTTCGCCAATCCCGCTCGATTGTTCATGCGCCGCGTGATGTCAGGCGTTCTCAATCTCTGAATGCCTTGCATGGCCTTTGCGATGCTGCCCAGCCAATACTTCCAGCCCCTGCTGAAGCGCAGGAAACAAGCTGTTCGTGAAATTGTTCCAGCGAAGCTCAAGGATGGTGTCGGCTGGGTCAATATCAGTCTTCAGAACGTCGGCAATGACCTCGCCTGAATCAATGCCGTTGTCCACGTAGTGACACGAAGCACCAGTCATCAGAAGTGGAGGCACTGCCCGCGTTTCCATCGAGGTCCAATCCACGACTTCAAGACCACGAGCACCGTACAACGCATCGAGCGTCGCACATGCACCACGGCGCTCATACGGAGATTCCAGCCGGGTGATGCCCGGGTGGATATTGACGATCTTGCGATGGAACGGTGCACCAGGACGCACCAGCCGATCGAGAATGACCAGCAGACCATCGAGCAACACCAGTTCAGCCCCCAGGTCAATCAGCTTGTCCTGCAGGTTTTTCTCGAACGCCTGTTTGCCAGTCCCGCGTTCCGGGGCATGCAGTGGCTCCCGTCGATAAGAAGAAGGGATCGCGTGCAGGAGATCGTTCACTATGCGCCCCTGGATCGATAGCTCTGGGGGATAGAACCAGCGCCTGTCAGGCCGATACGCAAAGCCATAGTCCCGAAGTTTCTCTCGGTCGCGTGGCGATTCCTCGTCATCGTCGTAAATCACGGCTTCCAGGCTGTATGCATCTCCCAGTGCGGTCCTTTCGAGCGCCTCCCCCAGATACTCCAGTGGTGACTTCATATACCTGAGGCCGCCTTTGTAGGGGACATGCTGCCCAGCCTGATCGGCGGCGGCGTTTCTCAGGGACCAGATATAGACAAGCTTGGTCTTGGGCATGTTCATGCGATCAGAAGCAACTTAGACGGTAATGAGGGCGTCATCGCCCACATGCTCATCGGTCTCACTGGCCCCTTCTGTCCCCTTGATCTTCTGGATTTTTTCTTCCTTGACCTGCCCCGCTCGCATGCACACGAGTCGATCGGCCAGATGAAAGTAGCGGTCGTCGTGCGAAATCACCACCAGCAAATGCCCCTTGGCGCGCAACTCCGGCAACAGTTCGGTATAGAACAGATGGCGGAAGGTAGGGTCCTGATCAGCGGCCCATTCATCGAACACCAGCACCGGCCGGCCCTCCAGGTAAGCATGCACCAGCGCCAGCCGCTTGCGCTGTCCAGTGGACAAGTCGATCGTGCTGAAAGAACCGTCCTTGACGCTGAGCTTGTGAGCAATCTCCAGCCGCTCCAGATACGGCAGCGCGGCCTGCGGCAGCGCCTCCACCTGAGCTCCATCCCCACCTGCCACCAGATCCTCGAACAGGTAGAAATCGGAAAACACCGTGGTGAACAGTTGCCGATAGTCGTCGCGCGTCTGCGGCGTGACCGCCTTCCCATCGAGCAATATCTCGCCAGCCTGCGGTGCGTACAGCCCGAGCAGCAGCTTGATCAATGTCGTCTTGCCAGAGCCGTTATCCCCGACAACGAATACCAGTTCGCCTTTGCGCAGTTGCAGATCGATCGGACCCAACTCAAAGGGCTCGCCTCCCTCGGCTGCGTCAAAGGCGTAGCGCACGCCGCGCAGTTCGATCCCCGCCTTCAAATCGACTTCACTGGGATCTCGGTCCAGGTGCAAATGCGGCTCCGGACTCGCGAAGCGCGCCGACAGGTCTGCAATGCGTTGAAACGCCACCTTGGCCCGCCCTATGCCCGGAAGGGAGCCTGCGATCTGGTCCATCGGCCCTTTGAGAAAGAGCAGCACCAGCACGAACCCGCTGAGCACCGCGGGCTCCATGGTGCGGAAGGCCGCCCAGCCAAGGATCAAGGCGATCAACAGGAAGAACAGTGCCGAGCCGAAAGCGGTCGCCAACACATAGGTATTGATAGCGCGCCGATTGATGTCCCTGATCGCATCGACAGTACGCTCGATCTGTTCGCCGAAGATTCGGCGACGCCGAGCGCGGTGCATGCGCAGTTCTTTCGCACCCTCGCTGATTCCCCGGTAGGCCTTATGCAGTTGTTCCTCATGATCACGCGCCTTCCAGAAGCCGGCGACCCCGCGCGATTGCGCCATGACTTGAATGGTGATGCCAAAAACCAGGGCAATCACCAGCATGCCAAACAGCGGCAAGGACAGCACGGCCAAATAAATCAGGCAGCCCAGTGCGATGGCCATGGAGATCACGGTAGAGGCCAGCGCGAAGGCGACGTCGCTGATCATGTCCACGTCCTGCGTGAGGACAGGCATGAGGCGGTGGGTGCGATAGCGCTCCAGCGCATCGATCGGTGCGGCCAGGATCTTCTGTGCCAAGCTCTTGCGCACTTGAGCCACCAAGCGCTGCCCTACCAGGTTGGTGGAGATATCAGAGGCGGCACGGCCCGCCAGCGCAGTGGCGCACAAGGCAATGAATGTCAGCAACAGCCCGCCCGCCATCCCTCCTGGGCGATTGAGGACCTGGTTGATGGTTGCCAGCAATGCAACCGTCGCAGCACCCGCGAGAATGCCCGCGATCGCCGACAAGGCGATCCATGGCAGGAATGGCTTGAGCAGGCGGGTAATCTCCGCTGTCCGGCTGGTTGAGTTTTCCATACGGTTTTCCTTGGCGCCTCACGGACGCATCGATTGGCGACTCCAGCCTCCGACGGACCGGTTCTCGACTGTGCACAGGTAACCACTGACGGCTGGCTGGCCAAGCGCTAGGCAGCGCACAGCGACCTATCTTTGCAAGACGTTCGAGATCGAAGAATGTTCAGCCGCCCCCGCAGGAACGGCGGCACGCCGTTGCGGACGCACGATCTGCCGCTCATGGAACGGCAAGGCCAGGCAGGCGTTGTACGGCACAGGAGTTGCGGTCGCACCACCACTCATAACGGCCCCTTTTTGGCCATCTGCAAGCTGCCCCCTCCGCACCGAGAACTCCTTGAACCTTGAACAAATCCAGGCCTGATGCGTCATCAGGGCTGAAAGCAATGCCCTCGGCTTTGCCTGCTTGACCAAGGACACCATGCCCCTGCATCCCGATCTCGAAGCATTCCTCGAACTGGCCAATGCGCCATCCTCCGGACGGCCAAAAATGCACCAGATGACGGCGGAACAAGCGCGCGCAGCCTATGACCGCTCCACGCTCGCACTGGATCAACCCGGCAATGAACTGCCGATCGAGATGCTCGAGCTGCAGACCCGAGACGGCTCGAAGCTTCCTGCCAGGCTGTACCGCGGATGCGCGGCCGACTCCCCAGCGCCAACACTGTTGTTCTTCCATGGCGGTGGCTATGTGCTGGGCGGCCTCGATTCCCACGACAGCCTTTGCCGCGATCTAGCGCATGGCACCCCGTGCAACGTGATAGCGGTCGATTACCGACTGGCTCCAGAGCACCGCTTTCCCAGGGCCTTTTTTGATGCCCAGGACGCCCTGGCATGGTTGAGAGTTCATGGCCCCGAACATGGACTCGACGCCCGGAAGCTGACCATCGGAGGCGACAGCGTGGGCGGCACGCTGGCGACCGCACTGTGCATTGCCGAGCGGAATGCACAGCGCCCACAGCCCATACTCCAAATGCTGCTCTACCCCTGTACGGCCGCCCGGCAAGACAGCGCTTCCCATGAACGCCTGGCGTCCGGCTACCTGCTGGAACGCGAAACCTTGGACTGGATGTTCGGCCAATACCTGCGCAGCGATACGGACAGACGGGACTGGCGCTTCGCGCCGCTTGAGGCCGAAGACCTGGACCGGTTGGCACCAGTGCACCTGGTCCTTGCCGAATACGACCCGCTGATGGATGAAGGCAAGCTCTATGCCGAGCGACTAGAGGCCGCGGGCGTCGGTGTGAGCCTTCATATCTATAACGGCATGGTCCACGATTTCGCGCGTCTGGGGTGCATCACTGAAGAGGCCGACACGCTGCGGCATGACCTGTGCCAGGCGCTCGCACAGGCCTTTCGGTAACCATCCAGTCCGCCGCATGGAGCAGCCGGCGGCATGAACGTTTCGCAGCCTTGCGCGTCTCGTCCTTTATGAGGCAGCAGTTTCACCCCGATCGGAGTACTCCACCTGAAAGAGTCCATGTGCATCCAGTCGAAGCTCCATCCATTCCATCCCTAGCTCCAATGCGCCAGACCAGCCAACGGCACATCGCCTATGCCGATGGAAAAACGGCCATCGTGCAATGCGAGGACGATAAGCTGCGCCTGGATTTCAAGGATGGGCACGCACCAAGCCTCTGGAAACTGAACCCGACAACCCACCCCCCGTGCCTGCAATGGATGGGGTCATGCTCTGCCGCTCCAAACGCCACCGAGTCGCTGGCAGCTCTGGAGGCGGCCTTCCAACTCCATCCCGAGGCCATCGAATTCAGGCTGTCCATGCCACAGTTGGCACCGGGTCTGCGTGATGGCATCGTGGATTTGAGCCCCAGCCGCCCTCCCCGGGTCGCCAGGTCGGTGCTGTGGCAGCAGCAACGGCTATGGCTGCCGCAACCTCGGCCACCGTATGCACTGCATTACACGATGACCGGAGAGCGGCGACATCCGGTGCGGCCAGCCCATCCCCAGAACACGGTATACCGGCGCTTCATTCCCTGGCTGGGCCGAACCTTGAGCCTGCGCACCGTGGATCCCGATGCCGACCTTCCCACCTTCCACCGCTGGATGAACGATCCCACGGTAGCCCATTTCTGGGAGGAAAGCGGCGACCTCGGCCATCACCGCGCATATCTGCAGCGCATTGCCGGTGACCCGCATGCGGTAGGCCTCATCGGCTGCTTCGACGGCCAGCCCTTCGGCTACTTCGAGGCCTACTGGGCCAAGGAAGACCGCATCGCGCCGTTCTATGACGCCGGCGACCACGACCGCGGCTGGCATGCACTGGTGGGCGAGGCCGAGTTTCGCGGTCAGCCTTATCTCACGGCTTGGCTGCCGTCGCTTTCGCACTACCTGTTCCTCGACGACTGCCGCACGCAGCGCATCGTCGTCGAGCCACGCTCCGACAACTTGAAGATGCGAAAGAACCTGCCGCGCTGCGGCTATGCGCTGCTCAAGGAATTCGACTTTCCGCACAAACGTGCCGTGCTGGGAGTCCTGCTCAGGGAACGCTTTTTCGCAGACGCCTTATGGATACCGCAGTCTGACGCAGCCGCGCCGGACGCATCGACCCAATGAAAGGACTTTCCATGCAAATCCACCCGCTGATCGGCATCGGCTTCGGCCCCTCCAACATTGCACTGGCCATCGCCCTCAAGGAGCGCGAATCCGCCACGCATGCCATGCATCCTCTCTTCATCGAAAAGCAGCCGCGCTTTGCCTGGCACAGGGACATGCTGCTGGAGCAGGCCCACATGCAGGTCTCCTTTCTCAAGGATCTGGCCACGTTGCGCAATCCCACCAGCCGCTTCACCTTCATCAACTACCTTCATGAGAAGGGCCGGTTGCAGGACTTCATCAACCTCAAGACCTTCTTCCCCAGCCGCCACGAGTTCAACGATTACCTGGGCTGGGCTGCCTCCAAGTTCGAGGACCGCTGCGTCTACGGCCAGGAAGTCATCGAAGTGCTGCCCGAAAAGCGCGACGGCAGGGTCGAACTGCTGCGCGTACGCTCACGCGATGCGGCCGGCAATGTGCACGAGCGACTGGGCCAGAACCTGGTCATGAGCATTGGTGGCACGCCCAGCATTCCCGAGCAGTTCAAGCCCCTGCGCGGGAACCCTCGCGTCTTTCACTCCAGCGCCTACCTGCGCAGCATTGCCGAGCATCCCAAACCACTGCGCATCGCTGTCGTTGGCGCCGGACAGAGCGCCGCCGAGATCTTCATGGATCTGCATGGCCGCTACGCCACCGCCGAGATCGACCTCGTCATGCGGGCCCGCTCCATCCGTCCGTCGGACGACAGCCCCTTCGTCAACGAAATCTTCAATGCCGACTTCGTGGACCATGTCTACAGCCGCCCCCATGACGAACGCGGCGCCTTGCTGCGCGAGTTCTGGCACACCAACTATGCCTGCCCCGATCTGGAACTGATCGAGAACATCTTCAAAGTGTTCTACGAACAGAAGGTCACGGGCGATACGCGCCACCGCTTCCTGCGCCGCAATGAGGTGCAGGATGTACGAGCCGCCAGCGATGGCATCCATCTCGGGCTGCGGGACCTCAACAGCGGCATCCACCATGCGTCACGCTATGACGTGGTGGTGCTGGCCACCGGTTATGCGCGTGATCACCACAAGACGTTGCTGGACCCGCTGGCACCGTACCTGGGAGATTTTTCCGTCAGCCGTGACTACCAGCTCAAGACCACGCCGGACTTTCGCCCAGCCATCTTCCTGCAGGGCGCCTGCGAAGGCTCCCACGGGCTCAGTGACACCCTTTTGTCGGTCACCTCGGTGCGCACCGGAGAGATCGGTGAAGCCCTGCTGGCTGCACAAGCAGAACGACCGGATGTTGCGCGCAAAGAACAGCTGGCGCTGCAGGACTGAAAGATCACATGGGGCATGATGGACGCACGAATCTCCCATGCCATAATTTGAATGCAAACCATTTGCATTTGAATCGCCTGCGCCGCTGAATTCCATATCCGTTGCTGCATGCCTCCGGCTCGCCCGGAGCTGCAGAATCCGATAGGCCCTTCTCTGCACGGACCCAGGGGTTCCAACCCATCGTCCTTGCAGAAAGGCAGGTATCCGGATGCGTGACCTGATCCAGGAACTCGTGGTTCACTATGGCGATCTGCGCCGCCAGCTCACGCGCGATCTCAGGGATCCGCACTATGCAGCCGACATTGCGCAATCGAGCTTCGAGCGGGTCTATGTCCACGCCATGGGCCTGCGCAGTGGCAGACAGGCCAAAGCGCCGCCGAATGCGGGCATCGAATCGCCGCGGGCCCTGCTCTTTCGCGTGGCCCGCAATCTGTGTATCGACGATGCGCGAAAGCGCAAGACCGCTCAGGAATGGACGCGCCAGCAAATGGTGCTGCAGCACAGTGCACCGTCGAGCGAGTACCTTGCCGCCCAAAGTCAGATCCTGAACCGCGTTGTCGGAGTGCTGGAAGACCTGCCGCCGCGCCGGCGAGAAGTTTTCATTCTGTTCCGCGCCCACGGCTACACGCGCGCTGAAATCGCCGAGCAACTCAACATCACGGAAATGGCTGTCGCCAAGCACATGGTGCGTGCCACGCTCGATTGCTCGCGTGTGCTCGCCCAGCTGCGTTTGGAACTGTTGGAGGATCAAAGCATGGCCAGTGCCATGGATTTCGACAACAGTACACTGAGCGACGATGCCTCCTGACCCCCTTTCCCATGGCGAATGCACCTAGTGAGCGCATGGTCGAGCATGCGCTGACGCTGATCGTTCAAAGCGAAATTGCGCCTGTCCCGATCGCCGACCAGGCCCGCCTGATCCTTGGCGAATGGCGCGAGAAATCGGCCCGGCACGACGCCGCCGCGCACGAGGCGCATCTGCGCTGGACGATGCTGGGCGGCATGTCCAACGGGCTGCGTGAGCAATTCCAGGAGTCAGCGATGCTGGCTGGCAACGCCGACCGCTCTGCGGGCTTGCGGCAGCGCCGCAAGCTGCTGCGATCCATTGCAGGACTGCTGTGCACTGGTGTACTGGCAGGCCGCGGAACCTATTGGTACTGGCAGCAGCCCGTGCACACGGCGTCCTACACCACTCGCAGCTCCCAGCTTCTCAAGGTCACACTGGCCGACGGCGAGGTTTCTCGCGAAGCCAGCCGCGTCGAGCTCTCGCCCCGAAGCGCCATCGCCGTCACCCTGTACCGCCAGCGCCGCAGCGTGTCCATGTCGGAGGGCGAGGTGCGTTTCGACGTGGCCCCCGATCCCGGACGGCCCTTTGAGGTCGTGACACGTGAGGCCCGCATCGAGGTCATAGGCACGGTGTTCCACGTGCGCGACCGCGGCGGCCAAGTCACCGTGGGCGTCGAGCATGGCCACGTGAGGGTGCGGGTGATGGGCAAGGATGCACAGGATTCGGCTGCCGCAACCGCACCGGTGCTCGACATGCTGCCCGGGCAGATCCTGGACATCCGCAATGGCCAGCCCGGGGCTGTCCGCCAGGCCGATGCCACGACGTTGTCGGCGTGGCGAGAGGGCTGGCTGGTCTTCGAAGACACCCCGTTGGCCGAAGCCCTGGCCACGGTCAACGCCTATCGCATACAACCCATCGAGGCGGCCGACGCTCGTGTGGCGGCGCTGCGCCTCACCGGGCGTTTTCGTGCCAAGGATTCCGCCGGCCTGCTGGCCGTGCTGCCCTCGATCCTGCCGCTGAAGGTGCGGATGCAGGCCGATGGCAAGGTGCAGTTACAAGCGCTCTGAACGGCTTCTCCGAGACCATCCTGCAGTTTCCAAAAAAAATGGGGGCAGCCTGTCTCCATTTTCCAGGCCCATACGTCTTCGCAGTGCGGCATGTGGCAACCGATAGAGAACGGGAGCCCGCGCCTCTTTAGGAATAGCTCTCATTCAATGCACTCGGACCTCCCAACCATGCGTTCTCTGCCTCGCCACCCTCTGCTCAGTACAGCCCTTGCCACGGCCTTCGGGTCCACCCTGGCGCTCCACAGCCCCTTCGCCAGCGCCCAGGCACCGATACAGGCGACGGCACAGGTGTTTGACATCAATGTGCCCGCACAGCCCCTGGCGGGCGCACTCAACGAGTTCTCGCGCCAGACAGGCTTGCCCATCTTCGCCGCAGGCGAGTTGGTGAGCGGACTGCAGTCCCGCGCCGTCGCCGCCCGACTGCCGCTGGATCAGGCGCTGCACCAGATGCTTTCGGGCACCCCTCTGGAGGCTGTGCACATGGCAAGTGGGGGTTTTTCCATCCGTCGCAGTCCGCCCCCGTCGGCCCAGGATTCAACACTTCCCACCGTGCTAGTGCGGGACGACGCATTCCACGAATCCGCCACCGGCCCCGTGCAGGGCTACGTCGCCAGCCGCAGTGCGACGGGCACCAAGACCGACACGCCCCTTATCGAGACTCCGCAGTCCATCTCGGTGGTCGGCGCCGAGGAGATCGACACGCTGAAGTCTCAAAGTATCCAGGATGCGCTCGGTTACGTGGCTGGCGTCAGCCGCTTCGAAGGCCTGTCGCGGGTCCAGGACACCATCTATATCCGCGGCTTTCAGGCGCAGGCCGGCACGGGCAGTGTCTACCGCGATGGCACGAAGTACACGGTCAATGCCTTCAACGGCAAGCAGGAAATCTACGGCCTTGAACGCATTGAGGTGCTCAAGGGCGCAGCCTCGGTCCTGTACGGGTCTGCCGGTCCCGGCGGGATCATCAACATGGTCAGCAAGCAGCCCACGTCGACCCCGCTGCATGAACTCAACCTCGAGTTGGGAAGTTTCGGCCGCAAGCAGATCTCCGGGGACTTCGGCGGACCGCTGGACAAGGATGGTGAATGGTCCTATCGGATGACTTTTCTCCAACGCGACAGCAACACCTTCGTCGACTATGTGCGCGATGACCGGACCTTCATTGCCCCGGCACTGAAGTGGCAACCCAACGCATCGACATCGCTGACGCTGCTGGCCGACTACCAAAAGGACAAGACCAACTACGTTTACTGGCTGCCCGCGCAGGGCACCATCTTCCCCACCATCTACGGCAAGATCCCGCGCAACCGCTTTACCGGAGAGCCCGGCTACAGCAAGTTCGATATGGAACGCTATTCGATCGGTTACCTGTTCGAACATGCGTTCAACGACAACCTCAAGCTGCGCAACAGCCTGCGCTACTTCCATTCCAACAGCGACTTCCCGCAGGTCTGGGTTTCCGGGCTTGCGGCAGACCAGCGCACTTCAGCTTTCCGCGGCGGTACGCTGCGCTGGGAGCGCTCCTCCTCGCTGGTCGCCGACACCTCGCTGCAATACCAGGCCAAGCACGACAATGTCGAGCACACGGTGCTGGTCGGGTTCGACTACACCCGGCCCAAGAATCAGTCCGAGCGATACGACAGGACGGCGGGCAGCATCGACTACTACAACCCGGTATATGGCAGCGCCCTGGGTGAGCCGACCCGTGACAACTGGTGGTCCTATAACGCCGACACCCGGCAATTGGGCGTCTATGCGCAGGACCAGATGAAGATCGCCGACAAATGGGTGGCCCTGATCGGCGGTCGCTACGACCATGCCAGTGACAACCAGAGCAACCTGTTCACGGGAGAAAAAGCCGTCGACAACGAGAAGAACAAGGCGTTCACGGGCCGCGCCGGCTTGGTCTACCTGGCGGACAACGGCTTGGCGCCTTTCTTCAGTTTCAGCCAGTCCTTCGAGCCCACCTCGGGCCGGGACCGCCTGGGATCACGCTTCGACCCATCAAAGGGTACGCAGTACGAAATCGGCACCCGCTACCAGCCTCCGGGTTCGAGCACGCTGATTTCCGCGGCCCTGTACCAGTTGACCCGGCAGAACGTTTCGGTAGCCGATCCCGTGGACCCCACGTATTCGGCCCAGATTGGTGAGGTGCGCTCCAGGGGCTTCGAACTGGAAGCCCGGACACGCGTGGGCCGCAACGCTAACCTGATCGCAGCCTATGCCTACACCGATGCGCGCACCACGCAGGCCAGCCCTTTGCAGCCGTCCCAGGTCGGCATGCGGTCACCAGGCATCCCTTACCACCAGCTCTCCCTCTGGGGTGACTACAACTTCGGCCGCTTTGGAATGCCCAACCTCAAGGTGGGCGCAGGCATGCGCTACCAGGGCGAGACCAAGCCCAATGTGGGCACCTTCGATGTGCCATCCTTCACGCTGTTCGACGCGATGGTCAGCTACACCACGGGGCCCTGGCGCCTGGCCCTGAACGTCACCAATCTCTTCGACAAAACCTATGTCGGCAGCTGCACCACGGGCTGCTTCTATGGCGAGCCCCGCAAGGCGATTGCCACAGCCACCTACCGTTGGTAAGTGGATGGACATCGAGGAGCAGCTACGTGCCCGCTCCTTTAATAAGAAAGAGCGCCACGGCGCTCTTTCTTCATTGCGGAACTGGCGCAGGCGGTGCCTGCGCCGCCCCGCCTGTCACACGCTTCCGGCTTCAGCTACCACGCACTCTTGCGGATCTGCCACTGCCTGCGCCAGCAATGCCACCAGCTCCGCGTGATAGGCCTGCACCAGTTGCTCCATGGTCTTTCGCTCGAACATGGCGGCACTGTAGTTCCATCCCATGGATAGCCTTGCGCCGTACGTGCGACCAATGACTTCCAGCCAGTTCGCCAGCGGCGCCTCGGGATGGCGTTCGGCACCGGGAGATTCGCCGGCAGGCATGAAGCTGGCTTCGCCATCGAAGGTCTGGTCGAACTGTCCCAGATAGTTGAAGGTGATCCGGGGCTCGACGGTGCTCAGCGCGCCCCGCACCTTCTCGTCGGGATGCAGATAGCGCAAGGCCCCAAAGCCGATGCCCTTGCCCGGCACGCCCTGCAGGCCGGCCCGGACCCTCTCCAGAGTTTGTCGCGCAGCCAGTCGACCACCGGTCAGACGCACGGGATAGGCGCTGGTGAACCACCCTACGGTCCGGCTCAGGTCGATCCCCGCATCGTCGGCCTCGCGGCCATGGCCTTCAAGGGTGAGCAGCAGGGCATCCTGCCCCGTCCACTGGGCGACGGCACGCACCAGGGCCGCCAGCAGCAGGTCCTCCGTGGACACGCCCAGCGCTGCAGGCGCCTGGCGCAGCAGCGCATGGGTCTGCGCCTCGTCCAGTTGCAGGGACACGGTGGCCCTGTCCTTGATGACGGCCCTGACGCACTCATCATCGCGTGGCAGATCCCCGGCGGCGCCGAGTTGGCCCAGCCAGTAGGGAAGTTCGGCCATGCGCTGCTGCAGCGTGGCAGGGTCGTGCAGGTGCTGAGTCCAGGCCTTGTAGGGTGCAGATTCGGCCAAACCTTTCGGCAGAGCACCGTCGCCAAGCTGCTGGTACAGGCTCTGCAAGTCCTCCAGAAGCACACGCCAGGAAACGCCATCCACAATGAGATGGTGGACGACGATCAACAGCCGCTCGCTGCCATCTTCAACGCGCAGATGTGCCACGCGCCACAAAGGCCCGTGCTCCAGATCCAAGCTGCACTGCACGGTTTCACAAGTGCGGGAGATGTCGTCAACGGCCACGTCCTCCAGCGTGCAGAGCACGGTGGAGCCGCTGTCCGGCGCATAGGCCTGCGTCCACACACCAGCCCCGTTACGCCGAAAGCGGATGCGAAAAGCATCATGCCGGGCTTGCAACAGGCGAACGGCTTCTTCCAGGTTGCGGCTGTGCAGTGGTCGTGCCGCACGCAGCAGCACCGATTGGTTGAAATGGTGGCGCGATGGAATGTCCTCGCAGAAGAACCATTGCTGTATGGGGCCCAATGGGATCTCGCCCTGGGCGGCGACCGCGGCCGCCGCCGCCGGCTGCACGGAGTCGAGCTGCGCGGCACAGGCGGCCACCAAGGCCTCGATGGTCTGGTGACGCATCAGATCACGCAGGCGCAGATTGAATCCGAGCTTGGCATTCTTCACGCGCGAGATAACCTGCAGGCTCATGATGGAATCGCCGCCGAGTTCGAAGAAGTTGTCATGGATGCCCACCTGCTTCACGCCCAGCACCTGTTGCCAGATCCTGGCCATCTCGACCTGCGCATGGCTGGCGGGTGCTTGGAATGTGCTTCGCACCTCGGCAGCGGGGGGCGGCAGCGCAGCGCGGTCCAGCTTGCCGCTGATGAGCCGGGGGAGGGCCGGCAGACCTAGCACGCGCGAGGGCAGCATGTATTCCGGCAACCGCTGGGGCAGTTGCTGCTGTATGCGCGCCACCAGTTCCTCCGCGGACAAGCCATCCCGAGGCACGGCATAGGCGATCAGTTGCACGCCCGCAGCGCATTGGTGGGCGACCACGGCGGCGTCGACCACCCCTTCAACCTCACGCACGCGGGCTTCAACCTCACCCAGTTCGATGCGAAAGCCGCGGACCTTGATCTGGTGGTCCACGCGTCCGATGTATTCGATATTGCCGTCCTCCATCCAACGTACCAGGTCGCCGGTGCGATACAGACGCCCGCCGTCTTTTTCAAAGGGACTGGCTACGAAGCGCTCTGCCGTCAGCGCACTGCGCCCCAGGTAGCCTCGCGCTAGGCCGTAGCCGCCGATGTACAACTCGCCCACCATACCGCGGGGGACTAACTGCAGGCCGGCGTCCAGCACATAGGCGCTGCGCTCGCCCACGGGTCGGCCGATGGGCGCATAAGCACAATCGAAGCTGCGATCGGCCGTGGTCTTCCAGATCAGCGGCGTCACCACGGTCTCCGTGGGACCATAACCGTTGATGAGCAAGCGCGGCCGCAGGCTGCTCCTTACCTTTTCATAGGCGGCCTTGGGCATGGCCTCGCCGCCAAAGACATATAACTCCACGGGCGGAACATCTTCACGCTGGTGCGCCCAGTCGGCGATCTGTCCAAGGTAGGCAGGAGGGAACGCGGCATTCGTCGCCCCATAGCGGCGCAGGGCTTCGTAGGCCTGCTCCGCAGTCCAAAGTTCCTCTTCGCGCAAAGCCAGCCCGGCTCCCACGCACAAGGGTGCAAGCCAGCGCTCATGCGCCCCATCGAAAGAAAAAGACATGAAATGCAGCTCACGCGACTGGGGCCCGATGCCATAGATTTCCGCCGTCGCGAGGCAATGCATGGCCAGGGGCCCATGGGCCACGGCCACCCCTTTGGGACGCCCCGTCGATCCCGAGGTATAGATGACGTAGGCCAGATGGTCGGCCCCCAGCGCCACCTGCGGGTTGCATGCACTTTCCTCGCCACCGGGCAGATCAATGCTCTCCAGCTCCAGCACCTCGACACCCTCGCAAGCCGGCCATCGGGCCGCCACGGCACGGTGAGCCAGCAGCAGGGCGATGCCGCTGTCCTCGACCATGTACTTCAGTCGGTCGGCCGGATAACCGGGGTCGATGGGAAGATAGGCGCCGCCGGCCTTGAGTACGGCCAGCAGGCTGATGATGCTGTCCAGCGAACGCTGTAGCGCCACCCCCACCAGCACGTCGGGCCCCACTCCCAGGCCGCGCAGGCAATGCGCCAGCCGGTTGGCCCTGGCATTGAGCTGGGCGTAGCTCAGCTCCTCGTCACCCATTAACAAGGCGATGGCATCGCCGCGCCGGGCGGCCTGCTGTTCGATGAGGTGGTGAACGGCCCCATGGCTGGCGCTCGGCGGCGGTGAATCATTGCCGCCCAGGGCCACCAGGCCGTCACGCGCCGCATCGTCCAGCCAACCCAGTTCGCCCAATGCGCAAGCCGCATCGCAGGCCATGCGCTGCATCACATGCTCCATTTGCGAGCGCAGCGCCGCCACTTGGTCCTCGTCGAACTCGCGGCGGTCGTAGCAGTACTCAATGTCCAAGTACTCGCCCACGACGACCTGCAGGTCCATGGCATACCCGGTCAGACCGCCACCCTGCATGGGGCCGAACTGCAGGCCGAAGCGTTCTAGGCTGCGCAGCGTCTCGTCCATGGGCAGGTTTTCGAAAACGATGATGCTGTCGAACAACGGCCTACCGCCCGATCCGCTCCAGCGCTGGATATCGGCAAGTGACACATGCTCGTACTCGCGCACGCGCATGTTGGTCTGCTGCACCTCGCGCAGATAGTCACCCACACTTTGCCCGCCCGGGGCTGCGACGGGAACCGGAATGGTATTGATGAACAGTCCCATCATCTCTTCCACGCCCTGGAGTTGCGCCGGACGGCCGGCCACCGTGGAGCCGAACAGCACGCGCTCCTTGCCCGTGTGCTGCTGCAGCAGCAAGGCCCAGGCGGCCTGCACCAGTGTGTTGAGCGTGACGCGCTCGCGCTGTGCAAACGCCTGGAGTACGCCGGTCTCTTGGCGGCCCAGGTGGGTATACAGCTTGCCGAAGCCCTGGCCGGGATGGCTGTTTGCCGTGGCTTGCGCCAGCAGGCTGGGACCGTCGCACGCTGCAAGCTCGCCCCGCCAGAACTGCTCGGCCTGCTGCATGTCCTGGGCCTGCAGCCAGTCTATGTAATCGCCATAGGGCGCGGGCCTGGCCGGCAGAGGCTCGTCAGCGTACGCGCGCAGCCATTCGCCCATCAGGCGCGAATCGGACCAGCCATCCGAAAGCACATGGTGGTGGGTCCAGATCAGGCGATGTCGATGGCCTGGATGGTCGGCGCCCAGGTCGATCACGGTGACCTGTGACAGCGGCGGGCGCAACCAGTCGATGTCGCGCGTGAACAGCTCTTGCGCCAGCGACGACACACGGCGCTCGGCCTCACCGGCTTCCACGCCGGACCAGTCAAGCAGCAACACCTGCGCTTGCACACTGCGCAGCACAACCTGCAGGGGCCGCGCCATGGCGCTGTGCCACAGGAATCCGGTGCGCAGCATCTCATGGCGATCGACCATGACCTGCCAGGCCCGCGCCAGACGGGCCGCATTCAGATTGCCGACCTCCAGGTTCAACTGGTTGACGTACAAGCCCGAACCCGGCGCCTCCATCGCATGCAGCAGCATGCCGGCCTGCGTGGGGGCCAGGGGATAGACATCCTCGATGTTGTCCCTGTCGAGCAGCGGGAACCAGGCCGGGTCTACCTCCGGGTAGTCGCTCAGGTCCGAGCGGCGCCTTGGCGCGCGGCCCTGCGATGCGCTTGCATCGGTCTCCTTGGCCACAGCGCCCAGCGCAGCAATGGTCTGGCATTCGAACAGCTGCCGGGGCGTGATGTGCCAACCGCGCTGTTGCATCCGCGTGACGATCTGCAGGCTGAGGATGGAGTCACCGCCCAGCGCGAAAAAATTGTCATGCCGGCCCATGGAGTCCACCTTCAGCACCTGGGACCAAACTTCCGCCATCAACGCCTCGACACCCGGCAAGGGTGCCTCGTATGCGCTGCCTGCCGGCGCCTGCGGCTCGGGCAGCGCCTTTCTGTCCACCTTGCCATTGGCATTCAAAGGCAAGTCGTCCAGCACCACGACGGTACTGGGCACCATGTAGTCGGGCAGGACCTGCCCCAGCTGGGCACGCAGCACATCGGTGTCGATGGCGGCGTCCGGGCCGGCTGGCGCAGGCGTCACATAGGCCACCAGGCGCGCGCCCCCGGCGCCCTGCCTTGCCATGACCACGGCTTCGCGCACCTGCGGCTGCGCCAGCAGTTGCGACTCCACCTCGCCCAACTCGATGCGCAGGCCCCGGATCTTCACCTGATGATCGATGCGGCCCAGATACTCTATTTGCCCGTCTGCGCTCCAGCGGACCAGATCCCCCGTGCGGTACAACCTGCCGCCAGCATCGTCCAGCGGGTCTGCGACAAAGCGGTCCGCGCTCAGCCCGGCGCGGTGCTGGTAGCCACGGGCCAGGCCCAGGCCGCCCAAATACAGCTCGCCCGGCACACCCGGCACCGTCAGATTCAGCTGTGCGTCCAGCACATAAGTACGGATGCCACTGATGGGTCGACCGATGGGCACGCTGGGCCGCCCGTCGTTGCGGCACGTCCAGTGCGTCACATCGATGGCAGCCTCGGTCGGCCCATAAAGGTTGTGGAGGGCTGCGCCTGGCAGCCGCCTGTGGACCTGGGCCTGTGCATCGGCATGCAGCGCTTCGCCGCTGCACACGATGCGGGTCAGGCTTGTACAGGCCTCGATGCCCTCATACCCGAGAAAAGCCTGGAGCATCGAGGGCACGAAGTGAAGCGTCGTGATGCCATGCCGCTGGATCAGCGAAACCAGTCGGGCGGGATCGCGGTGATCGCCCGGGTCGGCCATCACCAGCCTGGCCCCGGTCATCAGCGGCCAGAAGAACTCCCAGACCGATACGTCGAAACTGAACGGCGTCTTCTGCAGCACGGCATCCGCCGCAGTCAGCGCATAGGCCTGCTGCATCCAGGCCAGCCGATTTTGCAGCGCACCGTGCCGGTTGGCTGCGCCCTTGGGCCGCCCTGTCGAACCCGAGGTAAAGATGACATAGGCCAGGTTCTCGCCGTGCAGCTCTACCGCGGGATCGTGCGCAGGTCCGGCATCCAGGCCCGGCAGATCCGACTGATCCAGTTCGACCACCTGCAACGCCTGCAGGCCAGGCAGGCTCGCGCGCAGCGTGGACTGCACCAGCACCAAGCCGATGCCGCTGTCCTGGACCATGTGCGCCAGGCGATCGGCAGGGTAGTCCGGGTCCAGCGGCACATAGGCACCACCGGCCTTGAGGATGGCCAGCAGTCCCACCACCATCTCCACCGAGTGAACGGGAGTGAGATAAAGGAAGAGAGGGAGGCGCGATAAATGGGATTTTGTGGTCTGCGGCCGGGATGTTGTGGGATCGATCTCCGCAAATCTCTTTCCCAAGACGAAACAGGTAAGCGAAAGAAAAAAAGGCGCCCGATCGGCGCCTTTTTGCTGGCCGTTCACCGGATCAGTCTGTGATGGCCATGCTACCGCCGATGAACTCCGCATCCGCACGCAGCGAGTCGCGCAGCAGGTAGCCTTCCAGCTCCCAGAGCTTGGACCGCGCGGCGGCTCGCGCGTTGTCGGCTGCAATTTGCTCGCCGACATCGCGTTTGAAGTTGGCGGCGCTGATGCAGGCGGAATGGCCGGTGGCCACCACGAAGCCATCCGGCAGTGCGGCCACGGCGACGGTCGTGGTGGTGCCCGGGAAGTGGTGCGAACGCACGACCAGGGAGGCATGCAGCGCGTCGATCTTGCCAGTGGCAATGCGTGACGCGGCATCGGCCCCTGCCGACCGAATCTCGAGCTCTATCTCGCCGTCGCTCATGGGAGGCAACGAAGTTTCCGCGGCGGCAAGGATTGAGGCTGGCTGGCTGGCGTCGATCAACGCCTCGGCAGGCGTGTAAAGGCGCTCGGCCAAGCAGACCGCATGGGTCAACTCGGGCGAGGCGCCGCAGACCTCGATGGCGTGGATCAACTGGCTGATCTGCTGGAGGATGGGGTGCTTGCTGATATCGGGCATGGCTTTTCAGGGGATTTGACAGGTCGGGCCGCCTGCCGTCGGCGTCGTTGAAACGGAAATCAGTCGGCACGCCATTGGTTGTGCAGCAGGTAGCCCTCCAGCCCATAGCTTGGACGGGGAAGTCTCATCCTTGGGCAAAGCAAGAGATGACCGCCGCAATCACCGCAAACACGAACACGGTCTCCAGCAGCACGCCATCTCTACAAGCGCACACCAAAACGCACAGCATCGCCAAAATCGAGAACATCGTGCTCATGAACACTCCCATCACTTCGTCAGGTCGTTGAGCCACGCCGAAAGCACATCCAGCACCGCCGCCTCATCTTCCTGGCCCAGCGTCCCGGCTTCCGGGTCGGCGAACAGCAACCCGCGCCGCGGCATGTGCTTGGTCCCGAACTCGTGGAAGGTGGCATACGGCTGGCCGAAGCCCACGCGCACGCTGCCGGCGTCGGCCTTGTGCGTCAGGCTGCCCAGCATGTCGCCGTAGCGGTCCAGCAGTCGCCGGTTGCCGTCTTTTGGGTACGTTGCCTGCGTGAAAGGCGACCAGGCCGCCCAGCCCTTGCCGTTGGGATCGGTGCGCGTCTCGAATCGGCCGCTGACCCGGCCCTCGAGCTCCATGCCGATGCTCTCCATCACCGGCCGCAGGTTGCCCAGCCGGTTGTAGATCGTGCGCAGGTCCTGGGCGAACGCGCGATCGTCGGTGGACACGTCCAACATCGGTCACTCCTCCTCGGACAGGCCGGCGCGCCGGGCCGCGCGCGCCAGGCCCGGATCCGCGCCCTTGAGCTTGCCGTCCACCAGCTGCTGCAGCGCCTGCTTGCGCGCGATGCCCGGGTTGTATGCAAAGCCCGGATCGACGCCCTCGGGCACCTGGGTCACCTCGCCGGTGCGCGGGTTGGTGTATTCCTGCAGCACTTCCTTAGGTGCCTGCGTCTTGATCGGCGTGCGCACCAGGGGTGCGTCCGGATCGGTCTCCGCGCCGGGTCGGCTCAGCGTATAGCCCTTGTCGTAGTCACGCTGCGTCATCGACATCACGCGGCAGCGGCAGCGCCAGCCGTTGGGCGGCCAGTGCTGCAGCCAAAACGGATCGTCCACGGGCAACGCCAGGTTGTCCCAGGCCCGGTGGCTCGCGCGCACCCGCTCATCCTGGCGCGTGATGTAGCGAACGAAGGGGTGGGTGCGCTTGCTGCGCTCCACCCGGTCCCACAGCCCGGTCGCATACGCTTGGCGCGTGTTGGTGTCGAAGATCAGCCGCAGACGGGCCGCGTCGAAGCGGGTGAGCTTGATGTCGCCGTCCACCGGATCGGTCACCGCCTTGGTGCCCCACCAGCCGGCGTCGCGCAGCAGCTGCTCTACGTCCTGCATCCAATCGCTTCGGCTCAGATCGCCCTGCACCGATTGGACGATGGCATCGTGGATCGCCTGCAAGAGGTCGAGCCGCGTCAGGCGCGATATCGTGAACTGGTGGCCGTGCTCATCCTGGAACACGTCCTGCCAGGCGAAGCTGCGCGTGAGCTGGCCCCGGCCGGCCAGCCAGGCCACGGCGTCCTCGGGCGGGAGCTTGCGCAGTTCGGCAAAGTCGGTGGCTGCGGACATCGATCACTCCGTAGGGATGCCAGCCTCGGCGGCCAGGCGAGACGCAAAGGCGGTGGCCGTCAGCGCATCCAGCAGCTGCGTGGGGTCCATGTCCGCCAGCACTTGCGGCAGGCGCTCCAGCAGTTCGGCCGCGGTGAGCCCGCGCGCTGCGGCCTCCGACAGCAGGGCGCGGACTGGATCCACCATCGGTTCCATGACGCGCTGCCACTGCGCCTGCTCTGCGTCGATCAGCTGGTCGATCGCATCCGGAGCTGCGGCGCCGGTGGGCTCCCCCTCCGCAAAACTGGCCGTTCGCCCGGGCAGCTTCGGGTCGGCGGGCGCGCCAGCAGGGGGCGTAGCCGCCTTGCGCTTCCAATGGGCCCCGTACTTCGCCTGCGCGCCTTCCTCCGTCATCTCGAAGCCCAGCTCGCTGATGTTCTTGTCCGTCTCGGACTCCGCCTGGAGGTTCGCGTCCTTTTCGATGCGGCGATACACCAGGCACGGCTGCAGCCCGTTGAGCTCGCAGATCCATTGGATCAACGTGCCGTTGAGCGTCTCGCTCAGTAGATCGCTGTCGGCCTGGCTCAACTCCAGGCGCACATCCTCGCGCTCGGCCGCGGCCGCCGCCAGCGCGCCGCCGGACTTGCCGCGGGGCGACTGGCCCAGGACCACTTCCATGATCCAGTCGTCCATGTACTCCACCTGCGACTGGTGCGGCGTCGCCGAGCCCGACAGCTTGCTCTCCAGCAGCTCGATCATGGTGCCCTCGGGCGTCATGATCAAGCCGTCGTTGCTGACGGCGCGCAGCGCATCGAACAGCGTGCCTTTTTCTCTCGGGGTGGCCGACACGGGGTACTTGCCCCAGGGGATGGGCAGGCCGAACCGGTCCAGGAACTTGGTCCACGCCAGCACGCCCCGGCGCTTGAACGAGACCGGCCAGTAGAGCTGCAGGCCCAGGCCCGTTCCGTAAGGGTTGTCGTCCTCGGCATTGACCCGGTGCACGATGAACTTGCGCTCCGGGACCGGCACGCCGCGCTGCATGTCCCCGCGCGTGAGCAGCCGCAGCTCGTAGGGCTTGCCTTCCTCCTGCGTGTACACGAAACGACGGTGCGAGCGCTTGACCACGCGCGCCGGCACCACCATCTGACGCGATCGGCCGTCCACGGTCACATCCCGCAGCGTCCAGATCACCTCGGACGGTTGCCAACCCACCAGCAGCGCGTCCAGCAGGTCGCTGCACAGCCGATCAAAGCCGAAGCTGCCGAGCACGTCGTCCAGCACCGCCGCATCGCGCGTGCCCTGGTCGGTGGCGGTCACCGGCTCCACGGTCCAATCGCGGCTGACCACCGCGAGCTTGCGCTTTTGCATGCCGCTGAACACCTTGCCGTCGCGCCGCAGATCGCGGTACAGCTCGTGCGCCTCGCTGCCCTGCAGCCCGCGCTCGATCAGCAACGGATCGTTGGTGCGCAGCAAGCCCATGAACAGGGTGGAGAACGGATCCTGTGCCTGGCCGGCCACCTCGGTGTCCAGTGGTGGGCGCTCGGGCGCCTTTTTGTCGTCGCTCATAGAAAGCCCTGGTAGTCGTCGGCGCCGGACAGCGGCCCGTCGCTCATGAATTCGATGGGTGCTGCGCCGTTTTGCGAGGCATACCAGGCCAGCGCACCGGCAATGGCCGTGTCACCGTGGCGCTCGCCACCATCGGCATCCTTGGCCCGTGCGTTGTCCGGCACCTTTGGCACGCCCTTGATCATCTGAATCGCGCGGTGGTCGGTCAGCACGCCGTCATCGCGAGGGATCGTGATGTCGCCGTCTTCGAAGGCCGCCTTGTAGCGCGGCATCTGGTCGATGTACCACTCCTGCGTCTGCATCACGCGATGGATGCGCGTGCCGCCATAGCGCTGCGCGGCCACCTCGCCCAGGTACTGCCCATTGCCACGTGAATCGTTCGCGCCGGAGGAAAAATTAGGCAGTCGGTCCACCACATAAAAAAGCACCTGCTTCTGCTGCTCGAACGGCACGTTGCGCATCTCCAGGATGAAGGGCGCGCGCTTGCGCAGGAACTGGTCTTCGATCAGCGGGAACAACACGGAGAGGTCGTTGGTCCGCGCAAAGTCCTGGCCGTAGTAGCTGCGCACGGTGGACGGCAGCGCCTTGAGCAAAGGCTCGACGTGCTGGACCAACCAGTCGTTGACGGTGGCGATCCGTTCGGCCTCGGGCCGCAGCTCGAAGCCCTGTGGCAGGGTCAGGCGCAGCACCGGCAAATCGGGCGACATACGCGCCTCGATCATCGCCCGGCTCATGTAGAAGCCGCTGCTCTGGCTCGGGATGCAATCGAGTTCTTCATCCGCGTTGCTGCGGTAGAAGTCGTAGATGCCCTGAACCCAGACGTCTTCCTCTGCCTGGGTCCAGATCTTGCCAATGCGCAGGCACACGCGCTGGTAGAGGCCGTCCGCCACGGCCTGGCGGAACGTGATGCGATGGAGCGTTCCCTTCTGCTTGCCCGTGCGAATGTCCGTGCAGAGCGTGTTGAAGGGGTTGTCCACGCCGAACTGCGTGGAAATGAACCTCACCTTGCCGCCCCAGATCAGGAACGCCATGGCGGCCTTGGTCAGGCCCGGCAGGTCGTCCTGGAACGCCGCTTCGTCTCCCACCAGAACGCCCTGGCGGCCGCGCAGCTTCTTGGGGCGCGATGCCAGCGCCGTGATGCGGTACCGGGACTTCGGATAGCGGATGGTGTAGGTGAGGATGCTCTTGCTGTTGCCCTCGTCGTCCACGTCATCCCACAGGCCCTGCTCGACGGCGGCCGCCGCCTGGTTGAACTCCCGAGACCACATCGCGCAGGCGTCGATGTACTCCTCCGTCATGTCCTTGTCCTGGCCGACGTAGTACACGTTCTGCCCGCCGGCCTTTTTGTTGGCGGCGGCGATCAGCACGTCGTCCGCCGCCTCGGCCCAGGTCAGGCCCGTGCGCCGGCCTTTCTCCGCGACCTTGAAGGGCGACGGATCGGCGATCCAGCGCTGCTGGTACGGCAGCAGAACGGATGGGAGGTCTGCGGGGGTCACAGCAGCGCCTCGCCGGTGTGCGCGCACCACGCCGTGCGGGCCCGGGCCCAGGCGCCCACCAACTGCGCGACCGACACGGTGGGAGGGCTCGCAAAGTGCCCTACAACCGCGAGGTCCAGCGCGTCGGCCCGCTGCCGGAGGTCGTGGTCTGCAGGCAATTGCTCGGCGTCGGCACGCTCGCGCATGCGTACCGGCAGATCGCGGTCGGTCGTGCTCATACCTTTTCTCCCACACCGAGAATCCGGGCCCGGATGGTGGACACCAGCTCGTCGCTCATGCCGGCCTGGCGCGTCATCTGCTCGACGGCCGAGGCGGCCGCGTTGGCCTTGGCCTGGATCTCCGAGCGCAGCTTGCGCAGCTGCAGCTCCGTGTCCAGGTTGGTCTTGCTGGTGCCGGCAATGTCCTTGAGGGCTTTGGCGAGCAGCATCACGTCCATGGCCCCGGCGGCCTTTTCCGACTCGCCCATTTGCGTGAGCGTCTGGAACGCCACCGTGCGCAGCATCTCGGGCAGCAGGCGCGCCACATCCCCAGAAGGCTCGGCTTCCAGCTTGTCCACCCAGACCTTGGCGATCTCTTGCGCCTCCCGGTACTTCTCCATGGACTCGCGCGCGCCCTTGACGTAGCGGCCCACCGCACTGCGCGAGACCTCTGCGCCCAGCTGCTGCAGCGCGGCGAGGATCTCGTCGATCGTGCGGCCGTCGCGGATCAGGCCGTTGCAAGCCTCTACCAGCGCCTTGGGGAGCTTGCCTACAGTGGACGGTCGGCCCATGGCTCAGTGCCCCCGCATCAGTCCGGTTCGGGGCGCTTGACGCCCGGCACCGTCGCACGGCCCCGTGCCACGTCCAGGCCGCGGGGGGTCAGCTTGGCAATGGTCACGCCGCCCACCTTGGTGGTGGTGATCAGGCCCTGCTCTTGCAGCCAGGCCAGCTCGGCCGCGAGCTTGTCGCGGCTGATGTCGTGGCCCTGCTCGGGCAACACGGCGTGGATCAGGTACTCGTTATCGGAGTAGCCCGTCGCGTGCGACAGCAGCGCAAGGATCACCAGCCGCCGATCAGCGGCGCGATGCACTTCATAACTGGGAATCATGGTTGTTCAGCCTCGACTTCAACAAAAAATCTTCCACCCGGCGGATCGCCGCGCGGGCACCGTGCGTCTCCGTGAGCACGGCTTCCTGGCGGGCTTCGACAGAGGCCAGCTTCACGCGGATGTCGGTGAATTCCTGCACGTTGGGCAACTGGGCCAGCCGGTGGTCCACGGCATCCGATCGCAGCCGCAGCTCCGCGATCGCCTTGGTGAGCCCGGCCTCCACCGCAGCCAGGTGCTGCAGGTACGGCTGCTTGCGCAGGGACAGTGCGGCGAAGGCCAGCGCCGCCAGCGCGATCAGCAGGCTCAGCACGGCGATGACCTGGATCTGCAGCAGGGTCATGGCGTTTCCCCGCCCACGAGTGCAGCGGCCTCGGGCTGCAGCAGCAGGACGTGGTCCTGCAGGCCCGTTACCTGGTCGGCGAGATCTGCAGCGCTTTTTGCCAGCTGTCGATATCGGCCTGTGCAGGCTCCAAGTAGCCCGCGCGCGGTGGCCGCTTCATGAGCTTCGGCATCGGCAGCGGGGCACGAGCTGGCTGCACGTCGGGCATGGCTGTCGGTGTCGGCGCGGGCAATGGTGCTGTGCATCCCGTCAGCACTGCGCTGCAGGCCAGCATCGCGGCGCACAGTGGACTCTTCCCGTTGGACTTGGACACGGACGTTCTCCTCGGCCCCGAGGGCCATGTTTTGCTCTTTGGTTCGCTCGTCACGCTCACGCGCTGCCCGGGCGGATTCGGCGACACGCCGCTGCTCCTGGCGGTCGGTGTCCCACGCGGCCTGCACCTGCTGGCGGCCCTGGTCGCGGTAGTGCTCCTGGCAGCTGCGCACGCCGGTCACGGCGAGCGACAACAGCGCCGCAGTGCCCAGCAGCTTGGCGATCAACACCCAGCTCGAGGCCGTCATTTCGCGGGCTCCCAGACGGCACCCCAGGCCGCGTAGCGCGGCTGCAGCTCCACCAGGATGCGGCGGGGGTAGTGCAGGTTCTCGCGGCAGTGCAGCGCGGCGCGGCGCGCAGTGCCGCATGCGGCGTCGATCTGCTCGCGCGTGGGTTGCTCCAGGCCGGTGGTGCGGGCCTCCGCACGCCAATGCGCCTCGCCCCCGTTGTAGCCACGCAGGGCCAGCCAGAGCCGGTCGTAGTCGCTGTAGGTGGCGGACACCCGCTGCCAGAGAAAGAGGTCGTAGCCCACCATGGCGCGCAGCGCCCAGGTGGGGTTATGGGGTTGGCAGTCGTCGGCCGCGATGCGGGCCCGCTCGCACCACCAGCGCGTCGTCGCAGGCATGAACTGGGCGAGGCCCTGCGCGCCCACGCGGCTCACGGCCTGGGGGTTCCAAGCGCTCTCCTGCTGCACCTGGGCGGCCAGGGCAGCAACCGGCGCAGACAGTCCCCATTGGCGATGCGCTTCGCGCAGCAGCGTGAGCTTGTAACGGGTGGACTGGTAGGGCTCTTGAGCGCCCACCTGGCACGCGGCCGCAGCGAGCGCCAGGGCCAGCAACGCACGGGCTTTGAGGGAGCGGATCATGCGCCCAGTCCCACCGCCAGCATGGTCGCCGCGACGATGGCGGCGCGCCGCAGCATGCTGACGCCGGCCAGGCGCATGAGCTCATCGGGCCGCGCGTTGGCCAAGTTGATCGCGACGGCTTTCTCGGCGAAGCTGACCGCGCCTTCCAGACTGGTGAAGGTGGTTTCCTGCGGGACTTCGCCGGCGCCGTGCCGGAGCTCGAAGAACAGGTCGGGGCGCGCGTAGGGAAAGAGGCTGCGGTCGATCCAGTAGCCGGACACCGCAGCCAGCGCCACCAGGCTGAGTTTGTAGAGCGAGACCGGGATTTGCTGGGGCGCGAGCAGCGCCACCAGGATGGTGAGCAGCACCGCTGCAATCACCCAATCTGCCATGCGCACCCGCGCGAATTTCACGAGCCACGGCGTGGCTTTGTCGTCGTCCTGCATTACCAATCCTCCTCGCCCAAATCGGGCATGGAGGTATGGTGCTTCGCGCGCGCGAGGGTGCTAAATGACGGCTGTCAGTTACCTGAAAATGGCAGTGTGCCGCGACTAAGAAGCAAGTTAGCTTGGGTCTATTTTTCCGACGAGGCCCGAGCGCACTGAGATGCGAGCACTATGGCTTGACGTAACCCAACTGTTGCAATTGCCGGGCTGTCGACTAAATCGTCGTAGGGCCAAAACCGAAGTCTGAGCTTTATGAATTTCGCCGACAGCAACTCATCTATGGCTTGACCGCTCTTTGAGCCTCCAACCATCTTTTGTCCTAGCTTGACGTCAAGCGGAAGAAAGCTGCCTGGTTCTGACCGGATGCCCATACCTGCAAGATCATTGTGGAATATGTCCCGGCTACCGGACATGATGTCCGCTGTGGCTAGAAACCGCTCATTCGGCAATGCATGCACAGTGAGTCGGACAGCGTTGTATTGCCTGGCGACCCTCGTTCCCAAAAGGACCTCTGGCGAAAAGGCGAGACACGAAACCTTACCTGTCATCGAATCAGTGCTCTTCTCGAAATTCCACTTGTCTCGATCACCCGGGGGCGCAGACAAGATTGGCAAAGTTTTTGAAGTCTCATTGGATGTGCACGCGCCATCTTGAAACTGCACCTTCCCGTCAGGCCCAGTGCACCTGTTTATTGCCCACGCGGGAACCACTGCAAAAGCCAGAGCAACGGCCAACACCTTTTTCATCATGATCGCTCCCTCTCGTTTTTATGAACGGCTTCTAAATAACGGCGCGTCCTAAATACTTGATCAGGTGGCAATTCTTTCACCCACGTCGTGTTGAACTGAAGCGCCATCCATTTATAGACCTTCTTTTTGACCAGCGGGTCAAGGGGTCTCAGCAGTGCCAACACGGCAAGCTGCTCAGTTGTAAGTTTCTCTTCTTCATTTACCGCCGAGACGATATCAGTAGGCTTTTGCTCTGCAGGTAGAGATTGTGGCGGCGGACCATAGAAGTATTGATGTGTGACGTGCGTCACGTTTTGCACCTGCCCGCGAACATTGCCCATTTGCACTGTTCCGCTCCCTTTATTTTCTTGTTTTGGCATGAGACTCGAAATCCAGTCTCGAAGCCACTTCGGAACCAACCCCACTCGTTACCTCCTGCGTTTAACTGGTGCGTTTCCAAAGCTGCCAATTTGGATGGCCCCATCGCCGCTGTTGTGCTGGCTGTGCGTTCCTCCTATATGCCCAGGTGCAGATGCGCCAAGTAGCGCTCCCAGTGCTGCACGCCGCACATCCTTAGACGCGTCACGGAAGTACTCAAGCAGTAGCGCTTCCTCGGCTGTCAAGGTGACTTGCGGACTGTGCTCCTTACTCTCCGTGAGGATGTAGTGCACGTCTGCCCCAGCGCCCGCGATAGCCGCCAGGACCCTTGCTCCGGGTTCGGCACCTGACTCGTACTTGGACCACATCTCACGACTTACCCCCGCAGCGCTTGCTGCGGTTGCCTGGGACCAACCGAGACGCTTGCGCTCTTCACGCAAACGCTCTCCGAAATGCTCATAAGAGTTCACAAAAAACACCTTGACGTTGTGAATTCAAGTTCACATAATTCACTCAACGCAGCAAATCCCTGCTGCACCTAAACAAGTTGAGTCGAAGGGTAACAGACCATGCACCCAGAAGAAATCAAAGCGGCCATCCGAATGAAGGGCACCACGCCCACAGCGCTTGCTGAGGAGCTGAAGGTGTCGCGATCGATGGTGTCGCACGTCATCAACGGCAAGGCCAAGAGCGCCCGGATCGCCACCCGCATCGTCCAGGTCATCGGCCTGCCGGCGGACAAGATATGGCCAACCAAGGCGGCCGGACCCAAACTGCGCCGCGATCGCGCAGGGGCATCGGCATGAGGTCCACCCAGCACATCTACAACGCCGAGATCCGGCGTTGCCCGCGCAGCCCGGAATGGAAGACCGGCGCACTGCGTGGCCTGGAGCAGGCGATCGACGGCGTCGAGCCACAACCCAGCAACTACCCGACTGGCAGTGCGCAAGACGATGCGTGGCGCGCCGGCTTCGACTACGGAGTGGAGAAGGGCAAGGTGCAGCCATGAACCAGGATCCAGACATTCGGCGGCAACCGGCCGGTCATGCGATCACGGGTCATCCCCGCGCGGTCAGTGTGCTCGTGGGCCGCGAAGACTGGCCCTGGCGCGATGACTTCGCCCCCTTGGATGCGCCGTGCAACCTGCCTCAAGGTTCGCACGACGCCTGTGTCAGCCCCACCCTGGACTGCATCTACATCGGCTTCACCGTGAGCCGGGACGGGACGTATTAATGACCCGCGCCACCGACTACACCAACGCCGCCCAGCAGCGGATCCTGCACCTCACCCTGGCGCTCTTTGGCGACGTCGTGCACGGCTACCCGCCCAGCCGCTTGGCCGATCTGCTCAAGGCTTCGCCCAGCGTCATCACACGAGACCTGGACAACCTGCGCACCGCGGGCCTGGCCGAGCGCGACGACGCCACCGGCCACTGGCGTCTCACGCCCCGCTTTCCGCAGCAGGCCATCAAGGTCTACAGCGCCATCGAAGCGGCTGCACGCCGCGTCGAGGAAGCCCGCAACCGCTACACCCGCAACCCTGATTGATGAACACCATGGCACGCCCACAATTGACCGACGCGCAGATCGAAGCCCGCTTCCCCAAGAAAACCCCCGTCGCTGCCGACGTGCAGGACGTCGCGGACAAGTCCATCGACCAGGAACGCTTTGCTGCCGACATGGCGCAGATGCAGGCAGACGCTGGCGCCCTGACATTGGCCCAGGCCCAGCGTGCGAGCTCAGTGCGCGCGGTTGCCCTGCAGCTGGGTTACCAGTTGCCGATGGATCACATCGACCCTGATCTGATCCAGCGCGATATTTCCTCCAACATGCGGCGCAGTGTTGAGGCCTGCCTGGAAGTAGGTCGTGGCCTGCGTGTGCTGAAAGAAGCCTGCGAGCACGGCGACTTCGTCGAGAGATTGGATGACCTGGGTGTCGACAGGTACGTCGCAGCTCGGTTCATGCAGGCAGCGGTCAAATTTTCAAATGTGCCGACGTCGGCACATTTGACAAAGGCAATTGGCACCCAGTCAAAGCTGCTGGAAATGCTCATCCTTGACGACGGGCAGCTTGAAGAACTGGCTCTTACCGGCCAGACCGGCGAACTCTCCCTTGACGACGTCGCCACGATGTCCGTCAAGGAGCTCCGAGCCGCCCTGCGAGAAACCCGCGCGGAGAAGGACGCGGGCGATCAGCTACTCGAAAAGAAGAACGCCAAGATCGACCAGCTGGAACGCGCGCAGAAGCGTATTGCCAAGCTGCCGCCCGACGAGGCACTGGCGAAGACCAAAAACGAGGCCACCACCATCCTCAGCGAAACGCTGGGCCTGGTCCGTGGTGGCTTGCGCCAGGCACTGATCGCACTCAACGACGCACCCGACGAGGCCAGCAAGCAGGCATTCATGGCCGGGCTGGTGGGCGCCGTGATCGTGGAGCTGAACGGCCTTCGCGACGAATTCAACCTGCCCGAGACGGCAGGCGACGGTACCCCCGAGTGGGAACGCTGGGCAAAGGCCAATCCGGTCGATGCCACCCCCACCACCCGCTGAGCCGCCGCCCTGCCATGAGTCTGAGCCCCGCATTGATCGACGCCCTGCTGAACGTGCAGCGCCGCGCCCAGGCGGCAGGCCATGGCGGCAAAGAAGCCGTTTATGCCGCCGCCTGCGAGCACCTCGGCTACTCCCGCGCCACGCTCATGCGCCGCCTGAAAGAGGTCACCGTGCAACCTGAACGCAAACGCCGCAACGACGCAGGCAAGACCAGCCTGACCCTGCCTGACGCGCAGCGCCTATCTGCGCAGATGATGGAAGGCTACCGGGCCAACGACAAGTCCATCCAGGCTCTCAAGCTGTCTCTGGAGCAACTGCGCGCCGAGAACCCCCTGTTCGCAAGCGTGATCGACGCCGACACGGGCGAGACGCGTCAGCTCTCCGAAAGCGCTTGCGCCCGTGCACTGCGTGGCTACGCGCTGCACCCTGAGCAGCTGCGCGCACCCGCCCCGGTGCAGGCCCTGGCCAGCGACCACCCGAACGACGTGTGGCAGATCGACGCCTCCATCAGCACATTGTTTTATGTGCCTGGTGAGCGCGAGAGCGGTATGCAGGACATGGCGCCTGGCGTCTTCTACAAGAACAAGCCCGAGAACTTCGAGCGGATCAAGCGCCAGCGCCTCACGCGCTACGTGCTCACCGACCACTGCAGCGGCTCCATCTTCGTGCTGTACGTGCCTGGTGGCGAGAGCACGGTCAACATGGCCGAGTCATTCCTGGCCGCGATCGCGCAGCGCCCCGGCCAGCAGATGTACGGCGTGCCCTTCCACTTGATGATGGACCCGGGCAGCGCCGGCATCGGCGGAACGTTCATGAACCTGCTGCGCCGCCTGCAGGTGACTCCGGTGGTCAACAAGGCTGGCAACGCCCGCGCCAAGGGCCAGGTCGAAAACGCCCACAACTTGGTGGAGACGAACTTCGAGTCGGGCTTCAAGTTCACCCACGTCCCGAGCATAGAGTGGATCAACGAGAAGGCGCAAATGTGGATGCGCCACTACAACAGCGCCCGCACGCATTCACGCCACGGCATGACCCGTTGGGCCAAGTGGCTGGAGATCACCCAGCAGCAGCTGCGGCTGGTGGACGCAACGCTGGCCCGGGCGCTGCTCACCCGCGAACCGGTGACCCCGAAGGTGGACCGCGAGCTGACGGTGCGCTTCGACAACCGCGTATGGAATGTGCGGGATGTGCCGGGCGTGATGGTGGGGGGGACGGTCGAAATCACCTACAACCCCTTCGACCAGGCCACGGCCTACGTGATCCAGCACGATTCCGAAGGACAGGAGTTGCTGATCCCCGTGCCGGAGGCGCAGGAAGGCGCCCACGGCTTCGCAGCCAGCGCGGCCCGCATCGCCCGAGAGATGAAGTCGCTGCCCGACACGGTGGCGGTCACCAATCGCAAGTTGGTGGAGCGCCTGGCTACGGGCACGGACAGCGACGATTCCGCCGCAGCAGCACGCAAGGCCAAGGCCCTGCCGTTCGGTGGCAAGCACGATCCGTATGCGCATCACGAACCCAGCCTGCCGGCAGCGGTACCGCTGCCCCGGCGCGGCACCGAGCTCGAAACCGCCACCCGCGTGGCCCAGGCCGAGCCCGAGCTGCTCACGCACTTCGAGGCTGCGAAGGCCCTCGTGTCCAAGGGCGTGGCCATGTCGCCCGAACTCGTGGGCACGCTCAAGAGCCTGCACCCCGAGGGAGTGCCGGAAGCCGAGCTGGACGCCCTGGTGGCCCGGCTCACGGTGCGCGCTGGCCTGCGCGTGGTCGGAGGTGCCCAGTGATCCCCGCATCCCTGTCCGTCCCCGTGATGCCGCCCCTGCAGCCGGTGCTGGCCGAGCTGGGCATCCAAAGCCGCGACCTCGCGCGCGCCGCCAACCTGTCGCGCAGCGCCGCCAGCCGCCTGGTGGCCCATGGGCTGCTGCCCGCGCGCCGGGCCGGCGAAGTGCGCCAGCGCGTGGTGGATTACCTCAAGTCCCGCGGTGCCTCCATGGCGCACCTGCGCGAAATCGTCTTGCCAAAGAAGTTGGCCCCGGAGTGCTTGCAACACGCCGAGGCCGCCCCCGTGAACCCAGAACCAACCGAACCCCAGGAGGAAAGCCAGATGTTACTGCGCAACGAGACACTCACCCCGGCCGCCAAGCGCCACTTCGGCCTGGCCCGAAGCCCTTTCGTGGACGACATCCAGTCTCGCGATGACGTGTTCGCAAGCCAGCACGGCCGCTACGTTCGCGCCGCGCTGATGGATGCCGCGACCCACCACGGTTTCATTGCCATCGTGGGCGAGTCCGGATCCGGAAAGTCCACGCTTCGCGAGGACCTGGAGGAGCGCATCCGCGAGGAGCGCAAGCCCGTGATCGTCATCAAGCCCTATGTGCTGGGCATGGAGCCCAACGAAACCAAGGGCAAGCCGATGCGCGTGGGTCAGATCGCTGAGGCCATCGTGCATGCCCTCGCCCCGGCCGTGGGGATGAAAAGCAGTCCGGAAGCCCGCTACCGCCAGGTGCACGACCTGCTCAAGAGCAGCCGGGCCGCAGGCTACTCGCACCTGGTGGTGATCGAAGAGGCCCACCGCATGCCGCTCGCCACCCTCAAGCACCTCAAGAACCTGATGGAACTCAAGGACGGCCTGCGCCGCCTGATCGGTGTTGCCCTCATCGGCCAGCCCGAGCTGCGCACACTGCTGAGCGAGCAGAACCCGGAGATCCGGGAGATCGTGCAGCGCTGCGAGCAGATCGCCATGGAGCCGCTGGACAACGACCTGGAGGCCTATCTCTCGCACAAGCTGGAGCGCGCTGGCGCCAAGCTGGCGGACCTGGTCGAGCCCGATGCCCTGGACGCAATCCGCGCGCGACTCATCAGCATGCCGCGGGGCGGCCGCGCGGCGGATGCCGTGAGCGTGTGCTACCCGCTCGTGGTCAACAACCTGGTCTGCCGCGCCCTCAACGCCGCCGCCCTGGTGGGCTTTCCGAAGGTGGACGCCCAAGTGATCGCGGGGTGCTGACCATGCCCTCCTACCTGACCACCATCATCCGCCCGGACGGCACGGAAGAGCGACACCTCGATGACTTCGGCGACCCGGTGATCGCCGCCCAGGAGATGGCTCGGCGGCGCCCTGCAGCGCAGAGCATCTCCGTGGAGACGTACGGGGCCTGGAAGGCACGCCGGCTGGCCTCGATCGCCACTCGCAAGACAGCTCCGATCCAGCACGATACCCATGCTTTGCCTCCTGGCGCGCTGGTGTTCGCTCCCGGCGTGGTCGAGGCGTACGCCACGCACCGCTCGGTGGGGTGCTACGCGCTCGTGCTGGCCGCCGTGCTGGCCTTCACGCTCGGGCTGGCGATGCTGCTGGGCTGCATCAGTGTGCGGGGACTGCCGCTGTGACCAAGCCATCCGAGAAGCTCGCCTGTCCGGTGTGCTCCGCAGAGCTGACGTTCGAGCAGCTGCTGGGCCACATGGAATCGGGACGCACGTTCGACCGCCTTGCCGCGGTCAGCGTGCCCCTAGGCACCCTGGTCATGCAGTACCTGACCCTGTTCACTCCGGCCAGCCAGCGCCTGACCAATACCAAGAAGCTGCGGTTGATCGATCAGCTGCTGCCTGGCCTGGAGGCTCGGTCGATCACGCACAAGGGCCGAGATTGGGCGGCACCCCTTGCGCACTGGGCCCAGGCCATCGAGCAGATGCTGACGGCCCGCGCCATGGACCGGCTGACGCTGCCCATGACGAACCACAGCTACCTGTACACGATCCTGGCCGGCATGGCCGACAAGCTGGAAGGCCAGGCTGAGCAGCAGCACGAGCAGGAGCTGCGTACCGGCCCACGCCGTGCATCCACCAACGGCCCGGCCGCGGTGGGCGACGTCCTGCAACCCGCCGCGCCGTCTGCGGCGCACACGCCACGCCCTGCAGCAGCCGCACCCGCGCCTGCAGGCGTCTCCCCCACGGTCCGCGCAATGCGGGCGCAGATCGAGGCACGCAAGAAAGGCGAGCAACCATGAAAACGCCCCCCAAGGCCAAGGTCCACGCACGCGCAAAGGTCCAAGCCCAGACCCGACAAGCAGGTGCCGTGGAACCCGCCCAGTACGACCGCATGCGTGCGCCGGTCTGGACCACCAACCCCGCACCGGCCACCCGTGCCGGTGCCGACGATCACCAGCGCATCGCCAGCCGCGGCTATCGGTGCTGAGAGGACGTCCACATGCAACAACAACCATTGAGCAAGAGCGAGTTTTCGGAACAGGCAGATGTCATTGCGCGCCGGATCGTCCAAGCACTTGAAGGCGAGCAGGACGGCTTCTTAGTCTTGGAAGCGCTCTGTCGCGTGCATCGCTTTGTCTGCGTCCAGCTGCCTGCTGAAGCCCTCGGAGCCGCTGGCTTTGCCATAGCCGCCTATGCCGGCGAACTCATGCAAGCCAGCAGCACTGGCAAAGGCCTGTCTACCAACCGCCCCATCCACTGAAAGGAGCCACCATGGCAACCCGAATCAAATCCAAGACCCTGGCCGCAGTGCCACAGAGCAAGAACGACTGCGCCGAATCCATCCGCCTGATCGGCGACCTGCAGCGCCAATTCGAGCGCGAACGCGCCACGATGAACGATGCGATCGCGGCGATCACCCAGCAGCACCAGCCCGCGCTCTCTGATCTGGCGCAGCGGGTCGAAGCCCTGCAGGCGGGCGTCCAGGCCTGGTGCGAAGCGCACCGGGTCGAGCTGTGCGGCGAGGCCGACAAGCTGGGCAAGACGGCCAACCTGGTCACCGGCGAAGTCAGCTGGCGGCAGCGCCCGCCCAGTGTTTCTATCCGGGGCGTGGACACCGTGATGGACACGCTGCTGCGCATGGGCCTGGGCCGCTTCGTCCGTGTGAAGAACGAGCCCAACAAGGAAGCGATGCTGAACGAGCCCGAAGCGGTGCGGGGCATTGCCGGCATCAACATCGTGACGGGCGTCGAGGATTTCATCGTCGCGCCTTTCGAAGCGACGGCCGAGGTGGCGCCATGAGCTTGCCCATCTCTACCCTGCGCGCCTCGGCGCCCACCACCACCGATCAACTGGCCCAGGACGCCTATCACGCTTATGCCAAAGAGCGCATGCGCCTGGGCGGTGCCAAAGCGTCCGAGTGGGAGCGCTTGAGCCAAACCGAGATCAATGGGTGGCAGCAGGCCACCAGCACCATCGCCTCGCATGTGGCATTCACTGGTTGCCCCCGGCCCTTGGACATGGCGGGTGGCGTCTGCGAAGCCAAGCGGTGCGCCGAGTGGTTGCTCCACCTGTCAGACGGCGGCGACGTCGGCAGCGACGCCCAAGTGCGCATGCTTTTGCGCACTGCTGCCGGATTGCTGGGAAGTGCGGCCGATTCGCCCCCTCCGATGACGACGCCCAAGACATTCGACGGTCTCGCGCTGGCGTCCTGCCCCCTGTCCATCGAAGAACGTGCCAAGTGGATCAACGTGCTGGACCCGCTGCTCAAGTACGCAGGCCGTCCTGGCGACTGGGGCCGCGAGTCCAAGCTGGGCCTGCTCACGCAGCGCCTGCTGCAGGTCCGGCAGGAACTTACCCAAGGCGAACTCAAGGAAGGCGGCGCAGCATGAGCGCTCCCACCAAGAAGCAGCTTGCAGCCCGCCACATCCGCCGCCTGAAAACCATGCGCGAAAGCGTTCTGCAGATGGCTGAGCAATGGGAGGACCTGGACCAGTACTGCGTCAACGAACTCGGTGGCTTGGCCGACTCCATTGAGACGGTTGCCCTTGCGCTGAAGGATGACGAGTCGGTGGAGGCTCCATGACCAAGTCCCGAAACATCCTGCCGGCGCGCCGCGCCTGGACGCCACACGAACTGCGCCGGTTGCAGGAGCTGTATCCCGACCTGCTGGCGAGCTCCGTCGCCCGCGAACTCGGGCGGCCGGTCGAGGCCGTGTACCGCAAGGCGCGTGAACTGGGCCTGTGTAAATCCGACGCCTTCACCGCGTCGGATCTGTCTAGGCGCATCAAGCGAGGCCATCAGTTGCCTTCGATGGTCGCGTCTCGATTCCAGCCAGGCTCGAGGCCTTGGAACAAGGGCGTCAAAGGGTCGACTGGCACTCATCCAAACACCCGCGCGACCCAGTTCAAGAAAGGCCAGAGGCGAGGTGCCGCGAGTCACAACTACGTGCCCATAGGCAGCGAGCGGATCTGCACCGACGGCTACCTGGAACGCAAGATGACGGATGACCCGTCGATCTACCCGGCGCGACGCTGGGTGGCTGTGCACCGCCTGGTGTGGATCGGCGCCCATGGCGCTATCCCGGACGGCCACATCGTGGTGTTCCGGCCTGGCAAGAAGACCGTGAAGTCTCTAGAGATCACGGTGGACCGGCTCGAATGCATCACGCGGGCCGAGAACGCTCGCCGCAACCACCCACGTAGTAAGAGCCCTGAGCTCGCCCGTCTGGTCCAGCTCAAAGGGGCCATCACCCGCCAAGTCAATCGCATCGCCAGGGAGTCTGGCGAAGGAGCAAAAGCATGACCATCGCAGCCGCCTCGCCGCACATCAGCCAATTGCGCCAGCACCTGCTGGACACGCTCGCCGACCTGCGCGACCGGGACAAGCCCATGGAGCCTGACCGCGCCCGTGCCGTTGCCCAGGTCGCTTCCGTCCTCGTGGACACGGCCAAGGTCGAAGTGGACTACCTCAAGGCCACTGGACAGGAGCGGGCCGGGTTCCTAGAAGAGCCGCCGACCGCCACTACCGCAGCGCTGCCCGATGGCTCGCCGTTTCCGAACGGCATCACTGCCGTGACCCGTCACGCACTCAAGTGAGGATGCCATGATCAAGAACGCCATCATCTACCGCATCACCAGCCTGTCTGCGGGGCTTGACCAGGTCGAGCAGGCCCTCGCCAAGGTGCCCTTCGTGGAGTGCGGCGCCACGCAAGAAAAGTCCGTCGGCTGGGTGCCGCCTCGGGGCGAAGCGAACGGCGCCTTCGTTGAGTCCATCGGCGGCCAGTGGATCGCCCGCTTCATGGTCGAGGCCAAGTCCATCCCGGGTACGGAACTCAACCGCAAGGTCAAGGCAAAAGCCGCGCGCATCGAACAGGACACCGGCCGCATGCCCGGCAAGAAGGAACGCAAGGAACTGGTGGACGAGACCAAGCTCGATCTCCTGCCCATGGCGTTCGCCAAGCAGGGTGCGATGTGGGTGTGGATCGATCCTGCGGCGAACCTGCTGGTGCTGGACACCCCCAGCCAGGCACGCGCCGACGAGGTCGTCACCCTGCTGGTGGAGACCGTGCCCGGTCTGTCGGTGGCGCTGCTGGACACGGCGACCTCGCCCCAGGCCGCGATGGCGCACTGGCTCGGCACGCAGGAGCCACCGCCGGATTTCAGCGTGGACCGCGAGTGCGAACTCAAGAGCGCCGACGAGGCCAAGGCCGTGGTGCGCTATGCCCGCCATCCACTCGACATCGACGAGGTGCGCGAGCACATCAACCACGGCAAGCTGCCGACCAAGCTCGCGCTGACCTGGGACGATCGCGTGTCGTTCCTTCTGACCGACTGCCTGCAGCTGCGCAAGATCGCGTTCCTAGACTCCGTCTTCGACGGCACCAAGACCGACGAAGGCGGCTTCGATACCGACGTGGCCATCGCCACGAGCGAGCTCAGCAAGCTGATCCCCGACCTGGTCAAAGCGCTCGGCGGCGAAGGGAGAAGCGCATGACGATCCGTGTACGCCAGACCTCGCGCGGCACCACGATCCGCTTCACGGGAGCGGATGCCGACCGGGCTTTCCGCGGATTCGCCGCCGCCCTCGGGGCCAAAGGCGCCGCCGACGCGCAGAAACCCGTCCCAAATCGTCCCAAAGCAAACGCCGGGGCACCGGGTGCGGAAATGCCCCAAAGCGTCTCCGTGGCCTTTAAATCGAGGAGGCCCTAATGCGCACTGCACTTGCGCTCGAAACGGCTGCTGCCGTATTCGGCATGCTGGGCGCGATGCTTCTGGCCACGGCCTATCCGCCCGGGCTCGGATTCGGCGCTTTCCTGGTCAGCAATGTGGCCTGGCTGGCTTTCAGCGCAAGCCATCGCCACTGGCGCATGTTCGCGCAACAGGTCGTGTTCCTGGTCACAAGTCTGGTGGGCCTGTGGAACTGGTGGCTCGGACCGCTGCTGCTGGGGTGACCATGGCCACCCACGAAAAGCACTGCAACAAATGCGGCGAGGACTGGCCCGCGGATCTGGAGTTTTTCTACTCCAATCCGCGAACGACCGATGGCCTCGCGTACTGCTGCAAGGCCTGCTATCGGGAACAGGTGGCTGCCGTTCCGAGGCGGCAGACCGTTGCCAGCGCCAGCCCACACATGACGGACTGCATCGCGCCGCTGCTCGCCGGCCCTGCGCGTTCGGGGAGTGCCGCGTGAACCACGTCGCAGCCATCCACGTACTCAAGGGCAAGCTCGGTCAAAGCGACGACGACTACCGCGTGCTCCTTCAGCAGCTCACCGGCAAGACCAGCAGCAAGGCCATGAGCGCGGCCGAACAGCAGCGCGTGCGCGACCACATGCAGGGCCTGGCCGAGCGCCAGGGCCTGGTGCCGGCCACCACGCGCCGTCGCCCGCTGACCCGAGAGCAGTTCGACCAGGTCAAGAAGGCAGCCAGCCCGCGCGAGCGCAAGGTGTGGGCTCTGTGGCACCAGTTGCACCGTGACGGCCTAGTCAACAACAAGAGCCAGGCCGCACTCGACGCCTGGGTCCACCGCCAGGTCGGCGTATCGGCACTGCGCTGGGCCACCGGGCCGCAGCTCGACAGCTTGATCGAAGCACTCAAGGCCTGGGTCGAACGGGGCGAGGCTGACCATGGATGATGACATCCGGTCCATGGATGCGCTGACGGTCACAGCGGAGGAGACCGCGATGCTGGAAGCCCGCATCGTCGGCGCTGCTTGGCCGGACAGTTGGCGCGAGATCGCCCGGTCGCTCTACGTCACGCTGCTGACCGGCGACCAGGCCATGGCCTGCGAGCCCGCCGTCGAGCTTGCCATCGAGCTTACCCTGGGCATTGCGGCCCACATGGGCGGCACCCAGCCCTACATCAACCAGGGCATCGACATCCAGCGCAGCAGCACGGCCGCCCGGGTGATCCAGCTGCTGGGCCAGCACCGCCAGGACTACGCCCACGTGGCCCAGCTCGTGGGTCTGTCCGACCGCCACGTGAGGCGCATCGAGGCGCGGTGGCTGCTCTCCGAACGGGCGCGCCGACAGGGCGTGCTCCCGCTCGACTGACTGCAAATCACTGACCGGCGTCATTCAGTAGGTCCGGTCCCTTCGCGCGACGATGCCCACCATGGCATCCCAAGCGCTCTCCACTCCCGCGAATTCCACCACCGCCACGCCGGCCGCCGCGCCAGGTAGCGCCGGATCGCCCGCCGCGCAGCCGTCTGCGGGTCTGCCCGCCGGCATCGAGATCTTCCGGGCCGGCACGCACCGCGACGATGCGGGCAACACCCACACGTTCACCCGCGCCCAGCTCGAGGAGATGGCCGGCACGTACAACGCCACGCTGCGCGAAGCGCCGCTGACCGTCGGTCACCCCAAAGACAACCTGCCTGCCTACGGCTGGGTGCAGCGCGTATTCATCAACGACGCCGGCAACCTGGCCGTCGATCCGCACCAGGTCGATCCCGCGTTCGCCGCCATGGTCGTCGCGGGTCGCTTCAAAAAGCGCAGCGCGAGCTTCTATCCCCCGAACGCCCCCCACAACCCGACCCCGGGCAAGTGGTACCTGCGCCACGTCGCTTTCCTCGGCGCGCAGCCGCCGGCCGTCGCCGGGCTCAAGGACATCGGGTTTGCCGAGTTCGGCGACCTGACCGAGGCCGTGAGCTTTTCTGAAACCCCAACCCCCATCCCACCAAAGGAGCCCTCCATGAGTGATACCGACAAGGCCGAGCTGGAGCGCCTGCGCGCCGAGGCCAAGGCCAACGCCGATGCGCGCGCCAAGGCCGAAGCCGACGCCAAAGCCGCCAACGACCGCGCCGAAAAGGCACAAAAGCAGGTCTCGAACTTCGCTGAAAAGGCCGCAGCCGATCGCCGCGCCAGCTACGTGAGCTTCGCAGAGTCCGAGATCAAGGCGGGCCGGTTGCTGCCCAAGGACAAGAACGCCGCGGTCGCTGCCCTGGAAACCCTGGCCACCGCACAGCAGCCGCTGTCTTTCAGCGAAGGCAGCAGCACCACCCAGGTCACACCTCTGGAAATGTGCGCATGGCTGCAGGGCCAGATGTCCAGCCGTACTGCAGTAGTGAGCTACGGCGAGTTCGCCGCCAGCAGCACCGATGCCAACGCCTTCGATTCGCGCGGTAAGTCCGACGCGGAGATCGACCAGGCCGCGCGCCGCTACCAAGCGGACCACCCCACGGTGAGCTACGCCGAGGCCCTGGGCAAGGTCGTGAGCTTCGGCGCCTGACCCTCCTATCTCTACTCCAAGGAACCCGACATGACTCCCAAAGACGTACGCCTGGCGAACCCTATCCTGGGCAGCCTGATGATCGCTGGCGTCGCAGCCGCCACGGCTCTCGCGGCGCCCGCGCTCTTCCCGCGGTTGCCCTCCGCGCTGCGTGGCTTCCAGCTCGCGCAGCTCGGCGACGAGGCTTCCCGTGCATACAACACGCGCCGCGCGCCAGGCACGGCCACCAAACAGGTACGTATCAGCTGGCAGGGTCAGACCTACACCGTGGACCAGCATGCGATCGACGTGCCGATTCCGCGAGAGCTGATCCAAGAAAGCGATGAGGCCCGGCGTCTCAATGTCGGCGCCAACCTGGACATCAGCCAGATCGCCGTCAACACGTCGCTGCAGATCCTCAACACGTCGTACGAGATGGAAGCGGCCTCGCTGGCAACCGATCCAGCGGCCTTCGGTCCCAACGTGCTCGCGCTCACGGGGGGCACGAAGTGGACGGCCGACACGGGCACCCCTGTCACGGACATCTCCAGCGCTGCCGAGTCCATCCGCGTGGCTACCGGACGGCGCCCCAATACGCTGGTGGTCAGCGCCAAGGCATTCAATGCCCTGGCGCTGAACAAGCAAGTCAAGAGCTACATGCCGACCACGATGCTGGGGCCGGCGACGTTGGACCAGCTCAAGACGATCCTGAACGTACCCAACATCGTGATCGCCGACGGCGTCTGGACCTCGGATGCGGGCGTCGTCACCGACATCTGGGGCAACAACGCCATCCTGGCCTATACGCCCAACATCGGCCCTACAGGCACCGGGCTGAGCCTCGGCGAACCGGCGTTCGGGTTCACCAGCTGGATGGACGGCCATCCCTTCGTCGAGACCCCGTATTACGACCGTCCCCTCAAGTCGTGGATCTACGGCTCGACCTTCGAACGCAAGCCCACCCTGGTCCGCGGCACCGCGGGCTTCCTTCTGCAAAACCCCGCATAAAGGCACAGCATCACCATGCCCGAAAAGATCATCCCCGAAATCGCCCTCGTGCCCACCGCGGTACTCGAAAACGGCGTGCGCCGCGTCGTCCAGGCGGGCGAGCCGCTGCCGGTACCCAAGCCCGCCCCGGCAAGCCCTGAACCTTCGCAGGCTCCGGATGCCAGCAGCGAACCGACCGCAACGGCAACGGCCACGGCCACGGCCGACACGGTCGCAGGCGAGCCGGCCGACGCGTCCGAAACGCCCGTGGCCGACCCGGCCCAGCGCCGCAAGCGCTGAGCACTCGCAACCACATCCCATTTGAGGAGCACCTATGGCATCCCAACCCGGCTATGGCCGCCAGTTCGACAAGGTCCACGCGGTCACGCAGACCGCAACCGCGGCCGTCACCAAGCACCGCTTCACCGCCTACAACGGTGCCCATGCACCCGCTGCGCCCGCCAATGGAGGCCAGGACAGCCAAGGCGTGGCCGAAGAGTCGGCTGCGGCCGGCGAAGCCTTCAGCATCGTCACCGGCTACAGCTACCTGGTGGAGGCCAGCGCGGCCATCGCGCTGTTCGACTACGTCAAGCCCGCCGCGGACGGCTCGGGCCGCGCGGCACCTGGTGCGTTGGCGGACCACTGCGGCCGCGCGCTCGGCATCGCCAGCGCCGCGGGGCAGTTGGTCGAGGTGCAGATCGTTCGGCACACGCACGCCTGACCATGCAATACGCCAGCGTCGCGGACATGGTCGATCGTTTCGGTGAGCCGGAGATGATCCAGCTCACCGACACGGAAAACCTGTCCGCTGTCCAGCCGGAACGTGTGCAGCTCAAGCTGGACGATGCGCACGCGCTGGCCGACGGCTACCTCGGCCGCGTTTACGCCTTGCCGCTCAAGGGCTGCGCCAAGCCGGTGGGCGGCGTGGGTGTGGTGGAGTACGTGGCGCCGCCCCAGCTCAAGCGCATTGTGTGCGACGTCGCGCGCTACTACCTCTACACCGACCTGGCGCCCGAGAGCGAGGTGTACCGCCGCTTCAAAGTCGCCGCAAGCGAACTGCAGTCGATTGCCGACGGCAAATCCCGCCTGGTGTGCCCGTGGGGCGGCGAGCCCGGCGACAGCGCCAGCAGCGGACCGGCCGCAGGCGAGACCTACTTCGAATTCGCCCCGCGCCGGATCGGCCGGGACGTGGACGAGGATTACCGATGAGCAACGCCGGCTTGTCGATCGCCGAAGCCAACAACTTCATGGCCTTGGAAGGCCGGCTGATCGCGCTCGTCCAGGGGGCCGTGCAGCACATGGTGCCCGCGGTGCATGTGTTGACCGCAGCCGACCTGGCCGACGTCAAGGAGGCGGTGCAGAAGACGCCCGCGGTGCACGTGATCTACGGCGGCTACCAGGTGGAGGAAGACATGGGCACGTCCTGGCGCCTGGCGCACACCTGGTTTGTCGTCGCGGCCGTGCGCAACGTGGCCACCACGCGCAGCGGCCAGGCCGCCCGGCAGGACGCGGGCGCATTGGCCGCCCACGTCGTAGGGGCGCTGGCCGGCGCGCAAGTGCCGGGCGCGGTGCGGCCGCTCACGCTCATCACGCCACCGCCCGCGGGGTACGCCGCGGGGTACCTGTACCTGCCCACGGCCTTCCGGGCCGAAACCATTTTTCGCAAACCGCAAACCTAGGAGCCGCCATGGCCGTCGATGTCATCAAGAAGATTTACAGGCCCGCCATGACGGTGGGCCAGGTGTATGCCAAGCCCTACGGCTCGGCAGCTGCCCCCATGCCGGTGGGCAACGTGCTCGAGCTCGGCCTGGAGCACACCGAAGACGTGCAGCGGCAGGACGACATGACCCAGTTGGGCGGCGGCACGCACGCCGAGGTGCGCCGCGTCACCGAGGTCAAGGTGAACATGAAGATCGCCGACCTCAACGTGGTCAACTTGGCGCGCGCATCGCTCGGCACCGTCGCCGCCATTGAGGCCGGCGAGGTGGAAGACGAGCCCTTCGTGGCCACTGGCCTGGGGATCCTCCTGCCACTGCTGCACATCGACCCGACGGCGGTAGTGGTCAAGAAAGGCGCAACGGCTGGTGCCGCAACTCCGGTGGCCATGGCCGGTAACTACCTGGTCAAGTCGGAAGGCATCGTTCTTTTGGATGGCGCGCCGGGCATCACGGTCGCGGACAAGTTGTGGGTGAGCTACAGCTACGGCGCCTATGCCGCGATCGAGGCGCTGACGACCAAGACCCCCGAGCTGCAGCTTCTCTTCGGCGGCCTGAACGAAGCCGACTCGGGTAAGCCGGTCGTGGTGGACATCTGGCGTGCGTCGCAAGGCATCACGAAGACGCTGGCCTTGATCAACAAGGGCTTCGGCGCCTTGGACGTCGAAGGGACTGTGCTGCAGGACCCCACGAAGACCGGCGCGGGTGTCAGCAAGTACTACCGAACCCGGCTGGCCTGACACGCACGCATTCCCGCCTCGCATCAACGCCGGCCGCACGCTGCCCCATAGGAGGCGTGCGGCCTTTTTATTGCAGACCGCCTCACCATGATCCGCCCCATCGAGATCCTCATCCGCGTCAAGGACGAAGCCACCGGCATGCTGACCAGCGTGCAGGCCAAGGTGACGGCCCTCGCAGCGGCCGTGGCGGCCTTCTTCGGCGTCACGCTGTTTGCCGGGGCGGTCAAGTCGGCGGCTGAATTCGAAGCGGCGCTCTCGCGCGTCAAGGCCGCGACCGATGCGAGCGCGCAAGAGATGGTGGCGCTCAAGCAAGCCGCAGAGGACGCGGGCGCGGACACCAAATACACCAGCGTCCAGGCCGCCAACGCACTCGAGAACCTCGCCAAGGCAGGCCTGAGCGCCAACGACGCGATCAAGGCCTTGCCCCCAGTGCTGTCGCTGGCACAGGCCGGCGACATCGAGCTGGCGCAGTCCAGCGAGATGCTCACCAAGGCCGTGATGGGCATGGGCCTGTCGTTCGACCAGGCCGGGCGCGTGGCCGACGTGCTCGCCAAGGGTGCCAACGCCTCCAACACCAGCGTCAAAGGCCTGGCCGAGGCACTGTCCTATACCGCGCCCGTGGCGCACAGCCTGGGCCTGAGCCTGGAATCCACGGTCGCCATCATCGGCAAGTTTGCTGATGCCGGCATCGACGCCAGCCGCGCGGGCACGGCGCTCAACAGCATCCTGAGCCAGTTCATGGACCCGTCCAGCAAGTTCCGACAAGAACTGGGCGCGGCGGGCATCGTGACGACGAACTTCGAGCGCGCGCTGCAGCAGCTGGCCGCCGCCGGACCGAAAGGCCAGAAGGCGCTGCTTGCGGTCGGCCTGGAGGCGGGGCCCGCCTTGCGCGCGCTGCTCAACCAGGGCATGGGCGCGCTGGACGAGCTGAAAGCCAAGCTGCTGGACTCGGCCGGCAGCGCGGCGCGCACGGCCGCGATCATGGAAGACAACCTGCCCGGCGCGATGAACAGCCTGGCCAGTGCCTGGGACACGGTAAAGAACGTGCTGGGCGCTCCGGTGCTGCCGGTGCTGAAAGATGCGGTCAATGAGCTGGCCGGCTCGCTCAAGGGCATCGTGGCCGACGGCACGGTCGCCAAGTTCGGCGAAGCGATCGCCGAGGCGTTCCGCGCAGGTGTGAAGTGGGGTCGCGACTTCCTGGCGCAGATCGACTTTGCGGCGATCACCAAGAGCATGCAGGACTTCGCGACTCGGGCGCAGGAGGCCTTCACCCAGGTGGCGGACTACGCCTCCACCGCGGGCAACAGCGTCAAGCTGGCCTACGGGGTCATGTCGGCCGGCGCCAACACGGTCCTGGCGGGCATCTATGGTCTGGGCGTGGCCTTCACTGAAACGGCGGGGTTCATCGTTAAGGGGGCGGCCTCACTGTCCGAGGCGCTCTCCAAGATCGCGATCGGCAGCGCCAAGCAGAAGCTTCTTGATGACGCGGCGCAGATGCGCGAGGTGCTCACAGGCCTGTCGGGCGTGAGCGACGAGTTCGCACGGCGAGCCAACACGGCAATGGATGCCGCTGCTGGCGGCGCTCGGATCGCGCAGACCAGCTTTGCGGGCTTGACGCAGACGCTCGGCGAGGGCCGGGTGCAGGCTGACAACACGTCGCAGGCTATCGCCGAAGTGGCTCGGCAGATCGAAGCGGTGGGTCAGAAGTCAGCGGCGGCTGCTCAGGCCAGCCGAGAGAAGGCTGCAGCAGACACCGCTGTAGCTGACTCGGTGCGGCAACTAAAAGATCAGTATGCAGCGCTGGTGTCCGAAGGCAATCTCCAGGCGGCGGCCGATAAATTGCAAGAGATCGACCGGATCATGCAGTCGGCATCTGGCGCTGCCGACGCTGCCAAGGAAGCGGCTGCGCGGCTAGAGCAGGCTTATACGAGCTTGGGCCTGAAAACGTCCAAGGAACTCAATGACGCCGCAGAACTTGCAAAGAGGTCTTGGGACACGCTAGCCGAGTCAGGAGTGAAGTCTGCAAGCACGTTGCGTCAGGCGTTTGAGTCTTATGCACGGGCGAGCATGGAAGCCGCGGAGAGGCAGGGTGACGCCGTAGCCAGCAGCACTCGAACTCTGCTGGAATCTCAGGCCGCGTCGAAGGGCTTGAAGATTGCATTTGACGATGCCGGTAAGGCCTCGGTTGAACTGGGTGATTCCGTAACCAAGACCGCCTCTGCCAGCAACCGAGCGGCAGGCAGCATGGTCAAGGACTGGACTGGCGTCGGCTCCTCAATCAATGTGGCGAGCCGCGCACTCCAGGAATACCAGCAGCGGATGGCCGAGAAATACGGCCGTCCTGGCGAAGGTGACAAAGGCTTGTTCGAATCTGGCCGGCGCAGCACCCGTGGGGAGGAGCTGAGCCCTGGCGTCCAAGAAGTGGGAACGGGCGGCTACCAGTTCCGCAACAAGGAAGGCATGACGTCGGATGCCAAGGGCAACGTCCAGCAGCAGTGGGTATGGACCCGCGCCGCCATCATCGATTACCTCAAGCAGGCCGGTATGGACGAACTGCTCGCAGAGCGCCTGGCCGCTCAGTTCGTCCAGCCCGACGGCTCCGTGCCATACGTGGCAAGCGAAGCGCAAAAGAAATGGGGTGGCCCATCTTCCACCCTGGCCGAGGCGCTGGGAAAGATGGTTGATTACTACCAGTACGGCAATGGCAAATCAGAAGCCAACACCATGCTGGAGTACGAGCGCAACAAGAACAAGACGCCCTCCACCAGCCCGTCGCCCGCTCCATCGCCAACCCCGTCGCCCGCGCCAGCCCCAGGCACCGGCGGCACCACCTACGTCAACAACATCACGATCAACGGCGCTGGCGACTGGGGCGTCGCGCGCGGCACCACGCGCCACGTCGACGCCCAGAGCGCGCAGACCGAGATCGATCTGCTGCGCGACCTCGCCCAGGCCAAGGGCGCCGCCATCTGAGACCCCAGACACCATGATCACGCTCACCTACAACGGCACCACGGCCCACATCAGCGACCGCCTCCAATGGACCGACGAATTCGGCTGGAGCCCGGTCGATCAGGCCACGGCCTACAGCACCACCGGCGCGCTGCTCGTGGACGTCGCGCTCAAGCAGGCCGGCCGCCCCATCACCCTGGTCGGTACCGACACCGCCGCCTGGATCACGCGGGCGCTGTGCACCACGCTGCAGGCCTGGGCCAAGTTGCCCGGCATCGAGCTCGACCTGGTGCTGCGCGGCGACACCTACCGCGTGATGTTCGACCACGGCGTCGGCGGCTTCCAGGCCCAGCCGATTCACAAGCTCTTGGACGGCGAGATCACGCCCAAGCTTCTCTATCTCCCCACCTTCAAGTTTTTCGAGGTCTGAACCATGCCCATTCAGGACGGTGACATCCATCTTTTCGCGAGCCGCGTCATGGCCGACGTGCCGGAGGGCGGCGGCGGGCCGACCGGCACCATGATCCCCTACGGCGGCAGCAACAACATCTTCCCGGACGTGACGGAGACCGATCGCGCAGGCGGCAACGTGTCCATGCGCCAGCTGCACGTGGGCGTCCTCACCCCCAACACCGACGTGTACATGGGCAGCAACATCGTGCTGTCGCAGCTGCCCACCGATCCGCAGGTGAGCATCACCCTCGCCAAGTGCGGCCTGTTCGCCCGCCGCACCGAAATCGCCGCCGCGATCGCGGCCTATCTCATCGAGGGCACCCAGTGGTCGGGCTACCTTCTCGAGGATCACGTCGTGGGCATGCGGTCCATCCAGATCTTCCACCGCCCCGGCACGCCCGCGCCGGACATCGGCCGCACCCTGGTGCTCACCTACCAGGCGGGTACGCCCACCGAGCGCGTGCAGTTCGTTCGCGTGACACGCACCGAGACCGAGCAGCGCACATACACCTACGGTTCCAGCGGCGGATTCGTGGACTACCAGGGCGCAGTCACCAAGGTGGACCTGACCGACGCGCTGCGCCTCGCCTTTCCGGGCTCGCCGCCCTCGCGCGACTACGCAGCCGGTGCCGGCAAGGCCGTGATCCGCGACACCACCGTGGCCGATGCCGCGGTGTACTACGGCGCCTCGCCCCTGGCCGCGCCCACGGCGCTGGGCGACTCGGTGCTGCGCGTTGCGAGCATCTACACCCAGCTCGTGCCCAGCTCGCGCACGGAGACCACGGCCCTGGACCAGCGTCCTGCAGCGGAGCGCTCTATCGTCCTGGCCGAGGCGCCGCGCCGCGTGGAGGTCGCCGTGGCCGCGCACACCAACCGCATCAAGATCGGCCAGAGCAATCGTGGGTTCAGCTACGTCGCAATGCTCAAGCCACTGCCGGCACCAGGCACCGTGGTCATCAGCTACCGGGCACTGGGCAATTGGTACACGCTCACCGACGACGGCACCGGGGTGCTGACGGGTTCCGGATCCGGCCGGGTGATCTACGCCACCGGCAGCGTGGACATGACGCTGCTGGCGATGCCGGACGACGCGAGCAGCATCATCATCCAGTGGGCCGAGCGCGTGGGCTACAACAACCGCTCGGCCCAGGGCGCGCAGGTGCGTGCACCGGAGTACTCGTGGACGCTGGCGCACTCTGGAGCCACCCCGGGCGACGTCACCATCACCTGGCTGTCGGCCGGCCAGGTGCGCACCGCCACCGACAACGGCGCCGGCAAGTTCACGGGCGATGCGGCGGGCGAGATCGACTACCCCAGCTCCAGCATCTTCCTGCGGCCTGCTCACATGATCGACGCGGGCGGATCGTTTTCGACGAGCTACACGGCGGCATCAATGCAGGAGGAGGTCTTTACTGGGCCCGCATTGGACCCGACCGGCTCGGCCACGATCACGCTGGCCCAGCAGCCGGTGGCGGGCAGCATCGAGGTCGCATGGTCCACCGCGCAGGAAGTGAGCAGCACCAGCGGCGCCAAGCTCACCAGCGCCAGCACGTCCAAGGCGCCCGAGGCGATCACCGCCTTGAGCTGGATGGAGGAGCCACTCTGGGAGCGCTACGGCAACTTGGCCCCCGGCATGTCCGTGGAGCGCAAAGTCATTGACGGCCGGCCGTATGTCGCGGGCTTCCTCAACGTGATCGGCACGCTCACTACCACCAGCCGCTACAGCCGCACGTCGGGCAGCGACACCACGAACTCCAACCGCGTGATCACGCTACACCGCGCCACCGATGACGGCGCGGGCGGCTTCGCGGCGGGCCTGGGCACCGTAGCCTATGCTGCCAAGACCGTGGTCCTCAAGCTGGTCAGCTACAGCAAGACCACGGAGAGCTACAGCAGCGACTACGAGGACGCGAAGGAGTTCGATCGCGTGTCCAGCCAGTCGTCGTCGGGCAGCAACTCGGCCCAGGGCGGTGAGTACAGTACCGCGGCCGTGGGCGAGCAGATGCTGGGCACGGTCATCGTGCGTTACAAGGTCGCGCCGCTGGCGCCCAATGCGTACGAGGAAGATTTCGCGCCGCCCGAGGTGGTGATCGACCTGTGCCGCTACACCACCGACCGCATCGTGCCGGGCAGCGTGCGCTTCGTCTGGATGGGCCAGACCTACGACGACTTCGAGGGCGTGCTGTACCGCGGCCGCACCAATGCCGCGCCCGGCGTTGTGAGCGGCACGGTGGACTATGGCCGGGGCCTGGCCCGCATGACGGACTATGTGGTGGCCGGGGCACCGACCGCCTTCGCGCTCGCCAGCCTGTGGACCCAGCGCAGTGCCTGGAACACGGCGAGCGTGTTTTTCCGGACGCAGAGCGCGCCGATCAAGCCGGGCGGGCTGGTGCTCACGTTGCTGGACCTGCAGGGCAATGCGCTCACGGCCACGGCGGGCCTGGATGGCAGTTTCAGCGGCGAGCACATGCGTGGGCGCATGGACTACGAGGCCGGCGTGGGCGAGCTGCAGTTTGGTGACTTCGTTGCCGACGCGGACCTCACTCCCGCGCAAAAGGCCGAGTGGTGGTACCGGCCTGCTGACGTGGGCGCGGTCGAGGCCGGCAAGATCTGGCGCCCCTGGCCCGTGGACCCGACTACGCTGCGGTACAACAGCGTGGCGTATTTCTATTTGCCCCTGGACGCAGACATCCTGGGTCTCGATCCGGTGCGCCTGCCGCCCGATGGCCGCGTGCCTATCTACCGGGTGGGCAGCTATCTGGTCGTGGGCCACACCGGCACCGTGCCCGCAGCCAACTACGCGACCGGGCAGACCGTCTCGGCAGGCCGCACACGGCTGTCGCGCGTGCACCTGGTCGGCGCCGATGGCAAGCTGATCCAGGGCGGATGGACGGCGGACCTGGACGCAGGCACCGTGCAGATCGTGGACCCGGCCACCTGGGTGCAGCCGGTGCGCGTGCTGCACCGCATCGAGCAGATGGTCCGCGCGGCCGACGTGCAGATCGACGGCACGATCAAGCTCACCCAGCAGCTGT
>NZ_BQXK01000022.1:0-82257 GCF_030158995.1 Acidovorax sp. SUPP2825
GGGCCTGCAAGGCCCCTCATGCACCCAGGCGCAGACCGCTGCTGGGCCTCATCACGCTCAAACGGCTACTGGCGCCCACTCCTCCCTATTCGGATTCGTCAAACATGGGGTTGTGAGAGGCTCCCTAACATCTGGGGCATTCCTATGGTTTACGATATTCCGAATTTACCCCTAATAACCTCAAGTGCGCAAACAGAGAATGACAAGTGGACCCAACAGTATTGGGATCAATTGACCGCCAAGAGAAGTTTTGCACAAACTGTTGTCAAAGCGCCAAAGGGCTGGAGTGCCGGACTGCGGGTTGACGAAGAAGCAGGGCAAACCAGCTTTGTTTGGACTTTAGGGTTGAAAGACACGGACTCCCATGGAATAGAGCCAGGACACTCGCAGAGTGGATTTACGGTATCCAGGGCCGAGTTACCCGGCGTGGCACGCACCTATCTGCAGGGACGCATTGCCGAGCCTTGGGGATTGGATGGACTGCCAGATACTCCATTTTGGACAGCGAAGGTTGATGAAATCGAAGAACTGGACTACCTGCTGGTGCCTGTTCTAGCCCCCATCATTCCCATCCCTAATCCGTACAACGCCGGCGAACTGGCGCGGCGCCTCAAAGCGCATGTACAAACTTGGCCAAAATACGGCCATGCGCGTGCCGACACGCTGGCCCGACTCAACCGCCAGTTCGATGTCTTGATTCCCGCACTGGAAATGAAAAACCAGCCCACCGCGCGCGCGGCCGTCGCAGCGATGCGCAAGGAATGCACCGATCACCATCGCGATCTGGTGGATGCCAAGGCCGGCGAAGACGATGACACGCAAGTTTCGGTGGCGTTGCCGCGCACACCCGCACAACGCAGCGCGACGCCCGCTCCGGCGCTCGACCGCCTAGCGGCCAGGGCACTGATGTTCGATCTGCGCTACCTCCTGGATCGGATGGATACGGTCCGTTGATGCCCCACTGCGGATTCTGCGCAACACCCGCATCGGAACGGCCGCCAGCACAATGAAAACGCCGGCATTTAGCTATCAAAACAATAGCATTCGTCACCCGGGAGACAAAGGCGCGCCCAGGCCCCGCCCAGAATCGCCGGCATGGGAACCCTCTACCTCGTGCGCCATGGCCAGGCCTCGTTTGGCGCGGATGACTACGACCAGCTGAGCCCGCGCGGTCGCGAGCAGGCGGTGCGCCTGGGCGAGTACTGGCGGGCCCGCAACGTGCGCTTCGATGCGGTGATCACCGGCACGCTGCGCCGCCACGTGCAGACGCTGGAGGGCATCGCCGAGGGCCTGCAGATCACGCCGCAGCCACTGGCCCTGCCTGCCCTGAACGAGTACGACAGCGCGGCGCTCATCGCCGCCATCCATCCCCACCCGCTGCCCCGGCCCGACACGCCCGAGCTGTACCGGCACCACTTCCGGCTGCTGTGCGATGCGCTGGCGCAGTGGATGGGCGGCACCATCAGCCCAGCGGGCATGCCCAGCTGGGTGGCGTTTTCCAGCGGCATCCGCGCGGCGCTGGAGCACGTGCGCCGCCATCACGTGGGCCACCACGTGCTGCTGGTGTCCAGCGGCGGGCCGATCTCCACCGCCGTGGGCGAGGTGCTCAGCACGCCGCCCGAGGTGACGATCGCGCTCAACATGCGCATCCGCAACAGCGCGGTGACCGAGTTCAGCATCGCCCCCAAGCGGCTCATGATGCAGACGTTCAACACGCTGCCGCACCTGGACGCCGAAGAGCACGCGAGCTGGGTGACCCACGCATGAGCGCGGACTGAGCGGGCGCATCGGCAACCTGGGCCGCCAGCCTGTCCAGGAATGGAGGCAAACGACCCACGCCGACACGCGCCACTTCGGATGCGCTGACGCGCTTTCGCGCTTCACGGCGCTCGCAACCCCTTTGCCAGCGATTCTGGTGCATTGTTCTTGGTGACACCATGCCCACTCGCGCGCTTACTGCAAAACCGCCCATTCCCCAACCCTTGCCTGCCCGGCAGCACCAGCCCGCCAACGCCATGGCATGCCGCCCTTCGGTGTCATCGTCACACGGCTGGCCGCTCGGACTGCGCTCCATGCGGGAGGCCAGGGAGCACGCCGGGCACAAGCCCAACCCGGAGCGCCACGCCGAACTGACGCCGTTGGCGATCGTCGATGCGGAGGAGGCTGGCTCCAATCTCCTGGCCGCCGTGAAGTACATGACCGATCCATTGCACGGGGCATCCGAGAAAGCCGTGGAACTGGGAACGGAGGGCGTGAACGGCGAGCAAGGGGGAGAAACCTCCGCCGAGGGCGCGGAAGCGGGCACGTCCGCCAGCGGAGCGGAAGGGCACCATGCCCAGGACCCGTCCCAGGCTGCTCCGCAGCAGGGCGCGGACGCCGGCAGCCGCCATGGCGCCAGCGCGGGTACGGAAGATGTGGCCTCCCACGCCGATGCGCTGCACAAGCTGGCCGAAGAAGGCACGCCCAGTGGCGTGAGCGACCTTGCGACCACCCTCGGACTGGGCGCGGCCATGCTGCCGCTGTCGGCGTTGGCGATACACACCGGCTACCGTGAATTGCGCGAGGTGGCCGAGCAGCGCACGCTCCTCGAACAACAAAAGGATGCGCTGCAGCACCAGCGCGACAGCCTGCCCGCCGCGGCGCAATCCGGCCCCGCGCAGGCGGCGGTTCAAGCCCAGACGCTTGCGCTGGACCAGACCATCGACGACGTGGCCCACCAGCAGCTCATCAACCGGCACGACGGCCGCGTCGCGGGTGCATCCGTCACTTCGGCCAGTTTGATCTTCGCCAAAACTGCGGTGGAGACCTCGGTGCAGGCGGGCCTGTCGATCGCTTCGGGCCATGCCAATGCCGCCAATCTGGTCGCTCACAGCGCCAGTGCCGCCGGCGCGGCATCGGCCGCCACGGTCGCCGGCACCTTCGTCCTCGGGCCGGCTGCCAGCGTGATGGCAACGGTGCTGGGCGGGGTCTTCCTGCACCAGTCGCACGTGGAAAAGAAGCGCTTTCGCGCCGACTTCAAGCGCGTCAGCGCTTTTCTGGACGGCGTGGGCGCCGAGGGGCTGGGCCACGAAACGAAGCAATACCATGATTTCCTGAAAACCAAGTTCGACCAGCGCAACCGCTTCGTGAACGGGTTCAACAACTGGAACAAGGGATTCGTGGTCGGCGGCGTGACCTACACCGCCAGCACCGCGGCCAAGGTGGGCGTCGGCATCGCGGCGGTGGCGGGCGCCAGCGCCGTGGCTGGCCCCGTCGGCCTTGGCCTGCTGATCAGCGCCGGGCTGCTGGGCGCTGTGACGATGGGCGTCGGCTCGCACCAGTTCGTGCTCACCCACGGCAAGGTCAAGCGATATCGAAACTACGATCGCGAGGACGCGGCGGGCATCGACAGGGCCTTCCTTGCCATGGCGGACCTGCTGCCGGCAGCAGCCCACGGGGGACCAGCGGCGCTCGCGCAAACGCCACCGGTGCAGGAGGGAGCCACTCCATCCTCCCAGGCGGATTCGGACGCTGAATCCCCAAGCGAAACTTCGTCGTATGCGTCGGCGCTCTCGCGAACGCTATCGGAGCCAGACGACACCGCTCCGTCCCTGCCCGCGGATTCGGACATCGATTCCCGATCGGACATCTCGTCATACGCCTCGGCGCTGCCGGGAACGCCATCGGAGCTGGATGAAACAGAGGCATCCATCCACGCGGAGGAGGGCATCGAATCCGCGTCGGAGATTTCGGCGCATGCCCCACCGCCGACGGCGCAGCATGCCGGCCCCGTGCCTGCGGAACCCCAGGGATTCGTGCTGCGCAGCGCCCTCTACCAGGCCACCGATGGCCACGAGCGCGCATTGGGCGGGTTTCTCAGGCAAGCGGCAGAGAGCCTGCAAAAGCGCTACAAGGACAGGGGCCGATCCACCGACCAGGCCCCTCCCGCGGCGCCCGCGCACAAGCGTTCCGTGCAGCGCGAGGCCCGGGCCGTCCTGCGCGGTGGGCTGGCCTACGGCAAGTCGCTGCTGACCGGCCACAAGCCGCGTGAAGCGCGTGACCAGGCCCGCCAGGCGCACGCGAGCAAGACAGGCCGCCTCACCGAGACCGTGCTGGCGCAGTGGCTGGACTCTCCGCAATCGAGGCCAATGCAGGTGGATTACATGCGGACGGCGATCGATCTGCAAAAGAGATACCTGGAAACCAAGCTGGCTGCCCGCGAATCGCTGCGGGACCTGGAGGACCTGCTGGCCGGCCCCGACGCAAGCCTTGTGCCGCCTGCGTCCGCGGAATCCCCGGAAACGCCGGCATCACTTTCCGCCAAGCTCCGCAGGGCCCGCGCCGCCGATCAGGCCCAATTGCAAATGCTGCAGTCGCTCCACGGTGATCTTCAGATGAATTTGATCGATGGCCCTTCTGCCCCGCTGCTGCTGCAGTCCGTCAGGCAGCACTTCCTGGTGGCCCAGACCGGCACGGCGCACAGCCCGGAACACACCGCCCGACCTTTCGCACACTACTGCATGAAGCAAGCGCAAACACAGGCCACGGCAGTGCGCGGCACCCTGCTCGCCACGGAAATGCAGGCGGCACGCGTTCGTGAACGCGAGCAGCAATTGCGCGCCGGGGAAGTGGCACCGGCGTGATCGGGAGGGGGGAGGAACCGGATCGAACCGCTCCATGCGACGCCCCCCACCGACGGACCGGTGGCGCTCAGGCGGGCGCCACGCCCGCCGCTGCGATCAGCACCTCGCGCAGCGCCTGCCGGCCCTCGCGTGTCGCCAGGCCGATGCCCACCGCCAGCGCCTCGCCCTCGGCCAGCGCCCGGTAGATCACGCCGGGCCGCCGCAGCGCGGTGAACGACCGGGGCAGCAGCGCCATGCCGCGCCCGCTGGCCACCTCCGCCAGCAGGACATGGTGGTCCGCCGGCTCCCGCAGCTTCGGTGCGGCGAACCCATGGCGCGAAAACACCTGCTGGCAGTGGTCGTAAAACGCGGGCTGGCGCGCGCGCTCGAACCAAAAGAGCCCCTCGCTCGCCAGGTCGGCGAGGCGAACCGACCTGCGCCGGGCCAGCGGGTGGGACGACGGCATCGCCACGACCATGGGCAGGCGATCCAGTTCCTGCACGTCGAGCCCGGGGGCCTGCGTCGGCAGCGCGACGAAGGCGGCATCCAGTTTGCCAGCGCCCAGTTGCCGCACCAGCTTCGGCGAGGCATCGGACACCACCGACACCGTGGTGCCCGGCTGCGCCACCTGCACCCGCTGCGCCAGCCCGCGGAACCAGGCCGGCTCGACCGCGCTGGTCAGGCCCAGGCGCAGCGTGGCCGGCATGCCCTGGGCCGCCACCGCCGCTTGCGCATCGCGCAGCAACTGGCCGACGCGGCGCGCGTAGGGCAGCAGCCGGCGCCCGGCCTCGGTTAGCGCCACGCCCTGGGTGGTGCGGTCGAAGAGCCGCGTTCCCAGCCGCTCCTCCAGCTCGCGGATGGCCCGGCTCAGCGGCGGCTGGGACAGGTGCAGGGTTTCGGCCGCCTGCCGGAAGCTGAGGGCGTCCGCCACCGCCAGAAAGAGCGCGAGGGAGCGGGAATCGAGAAGGTTTTGCATACCAAAAAGGTATCACGAATCGGGTCATTCCCTGGCTGAACGACCCTCCCTAGAGTGGCGACTTCCATCCACTTTTCGAGAACCGCCATGACCCGTTATCTCCCTGATTTTTTCGCCATCCAGAACTGCGCGCAGCAGCGCCAGGGCGGCGCCCGATGAGCGCCGGGCGCTACGAACGGGGCCGCCGCATGCTGGCCGCCGTGGACGGCCCTGCCGGCCTGGCGGTGGTCGAAGCGCTGGCCCAGTCGTTTCCGGACTTCGCGCGCTACCTGCTGGAGTTTCCGTTCGGCGACATCTATGCCCGCGAAGGGCTGGGCCTGCGCGAGCGCGAGCTGGCCACCGTGGCGGCGCTGTGCGCCCTCGGCCATGCGCTGCCGCAGTTGAAGGTGCATGTGCACGCCGCGCTGCACGTGGGCTGCCAGCCCCAGGAAATCGTGGAGGTGGTGATGCAGATGGCGGTATACGCGGGCTTTCCGGCCGCGCTCAACGGGCTGTCCGTCGTGCGCGAGGTGTTCGAGGAATCGGGCATCGCACTGCCGCTGGCGTGATCGCCAGCGCTTCGTCAGTCCCCGCCCCCGGGCCGGTCCACCACGGTATCGAGCGGCAGCGCGTGCAGCTCGCCCAGCAACTGCACCAGCGCCGCTGCCGCGGCCTGCACCACCGCCCGGCCTTTTTCGGCCGTCGCGCCGGCCGCATTGCCCACCGCGCCGGCCGGGTGGTAGTCCTGCATGGCCCAGCCCATCTTGGCGCTCTTGCCGTTGCCCAGGAGGGCGTAGCGCTCCGCCCGGTCCTGCGAGGTGGAGCGCCAGTGCTGCGCCTGCGCCATGTGCACGGTGCCGGGGGCGAGGTGCAGCATCATCGACGTCTCGATCTCGCCGCCGTGGATGCCGAAGCGGTGCTCCTCGGCGCTGAATTGCGCGCTCACGGCCTCGGGCAGCGGCAGGCTGAACCAGCTGGCGCTGTACACCAGCAGGCCGCAGTGTTGGCGCAGCTCGCGCGCCACGATGTCCATCACGCTCACCTGGCCGCCGTGGCCGTTGAGCAGCAGCAGCTTCTTCACGCCCGCGCGGGCCACGCATTCGCCCAGTTCGGTCCACAGCGCGATGAGCGTGGCGGGCTTGAGCGTGAGGGTGCCGGCATAGGCCGTGTGCTCGGTGCTCAGGCCCACGTTCTGCGGCGGCAGGAACAGCGCCGGCACCTCGGCCGGCAGTTGCGGCAGCGCGGCATCGATCACGCCCTGCAGCAGGGCCGCGTCCACGCTCAGCGGCAGGTGGGGGCCATGCTGCTCGATGGCCGCCACCGGCAGCACGGCGACGGTTTGCGCCGCCCGGCCCGAGGCCTGCGCCTGCGCGAAATCGCGGGCGGACCATTCGGCCCAGAAGCGGGAAGGCGGGACCGGGGGAGCGGTGCGGGGTGAGGTCATGGGCGGTTCAGAAGGTGGCCTGCGGCAATTCGTTGCGGGTGAACACGAGCGAGACCTTGGCTTCCGGCGGGATCGCGGGCAGCGCTGCATCCCACGCCTGCCACGCGGCGCGCAACTCGGCCAGGCGCGCGGGCTCGCGATCGCGCAGGTTGGCGCGCTCGCGCGGATCGGCCACCACGTCGAACAGGTATTCCACGCCGTCCACCTGCAGGTACTTGTGGCGGCCGCGCACCAGCGCGCGCTGCTCGCGGTGCTTCATGCGCCAGCACAGGTCGCGCTCCGGGTTCCACGCGGGGTCGTCGAACAGCGGCAGCAGGCTGGTGCCGTCCAGCGGGTAGTCGGGGTGGGCGCCCACGCCGGCCGCGTCGAGGAAGGTGGCGGTCCAGTCCATGGTGAGGCTGGGCGTGTCGCTCACGCGGCCCGGGGCGATGCGGGCGGGCCAGCGCGCCAGCAGCGGCACGCGGATGCCGCCCTCCAGCAGGTCCATCTTCTGGCCCACGAACGGCCAGTTGTTGGAATAGCGCTCGCCGCCGTTGTCGCTGGTGAAGACGATCAGGGTGTTTTCGGCCAGGCCCTTTTCCTGCAGCGCATCCAGCACCCAGCCGATGCCTTCGTCCATGTGGTGGACCATGCGCTGGTAGGTTTCCAGGCTGCCGCCGTCGATGTGCTTGCCGAAACCGGCGAGCCGCTGCGATTCGGCGCGGTCGTCCCGCGTGAGCCAGGGCCAGTGGGGCGCGCTGTAGTGCAGGCTCAGCAGAAAGGGGCGGTCCGCCGTCTGGTCGCGCACGAAGTCCACCGCCCGGCGGCTGAGCAGGTCGGTGAGGTAGCCGTCTTCGGTGTGCTCGGTTTCGTTGACCCAGAAGTCCGGGCGGCCGCGCGGGTCGCAATGCGCGAAGTAGTCCGAGCCGCCGGCATGGAAGCCGTAGAACGTGTCGTAGCCGGACATGCGCGGGCCGAAGTGCGGCGGGTAGCCCAGGTGCCACTTGCCCACCAGGGCGGTGGCGTAGCCCGCGTCGCGCAGCAGCGAAGGCAGCGTGGGGTGGTTGGGTGACAGGCCCAGCACCTTGTCGCCGTGCACGCTGGCCAGCGGCTCCTCGGCCGCGCCGCGCAGGCGGTACTGCCAGCGCCCCGTGGCCAGTGCGAACCGCGTGGGCGAGCACACGGCCGAATTCGAGTAGCCCCGCGTGCATCGCAGGCCTTCAGCCGCCAGCGCGTCCAGGCGCGGTGAGACATCCACGGGCACGCTGTAGGCATCGCGGGCGCCGGTGCAGCCCAGGTCGGCATAGCCCAGGTCGTCGGCAAGGATGAAGATCAGATTGGGACGGGAGGACGTCATGGACCGGTCGCAGTAAGGGGATTGGCGCGAAATTGAGGCGGCGCAAACCAGCATGGGACTCTCGATTGTCGCCGCCTGCCCGGCACCTGAACCCTCGTCCGCTCGCCATCCGCGCACCGGCAGGCTGGTTTGTGTCCTACAGATCGATTACATCAGAGGATTAAAAATTACACATTGACACACATCCATCCCGCCGGCCAAATCGGCATTCGACTCTCGCGAAAAGGCTGCATCCATGAACTTCTTCCAACGCATGAAACTGGGTACCTTGCTGGGCTCGGGCTTTGCTCTCGTGATCGCCATCGGCTTCCTGGTGGCCGCCTTCGGACGGGTACAGCTCGATCACATCGGTGGCAACATCAAGCTGCTGTCGCATGAACGCATTGCCAACCTGCTGGTGCTTCAGGAGATGAAGGACGGCATCAACACGGTGGCCCGGGCCGCACGCAATATCGCGCTGCTGGAAGACATTCCGCAGATGGCCGATGAAAAACGCCGCATCGACAAGGCCCAGGCACGCAATGCCGAACTGCTCAGCCAACTGAACCAGCGCATGACCAGCCCCGAGGCGAAAGCCCTGGTTGCCCAGATCGGGCAGGCGCGGCCGGCCTATGTGGAGGCCCTGAACAAGGCCGTCGACCTGGGCTTGGCCAACCAGAACGATCAGGCACGCGAGCAGTTGCTCGGTCCGGTGCGCCCTGTGCAAGCCGCCTATTTCAAGGCGCTGGACGACCTGGTCGACTACCAGAAGGCCGCCACCGTGCGCACGGCCGACGAGTCCGAGAAGGCCGCGGTCGCCGCAGGCACGCTGATGCTCGCGCTGGCCGCCCTCGCGGCCGCCGCCGGCGCCATGGTGGCCTGGGCCATCACCCGCCAGATCAAGGGGCAGTTGGGCGGCGAGCCGGCCTATGCCTCCGAAGTCGCGCAGCAAGTGGCCAACGGCAACCTGGCGGTCGGCGTGCAGTTGCGCCAGGGCGACACCCACAGCGTGCTGGCGGCCATGAATGCCATGCGCACCAGCCTGAGCGGCATCGTGAGCCAGGTGCGCGAAAGCAGCGAATCCATCGCGACCGGCGCCGGGCAGATCGCCACCGGCAACGCCGACCTGAGCCAGCGCACCGAAGAGCAGGCTTCCAACCTGCAGCAGACGGCGGCATCAATGGAAGAGATGAACTCCACCGTCAAGCAGAACGCCGACACCGTGCGCACCGCCTCGCAACTGGCGAGCTCGGCCAGCGCCACGGCCTCCAAGGGCGGCGAGGTGGTGGGCAACGTGGTGCGCACCATGGAAGACATCACCGCCAGCTCGCGCCGCATCAGCGACATCATCGGCGTGATCGACTCCATCGCCTTCCAGACCAACATCCTGGCGCTGAACGCCGCGGTGGAAGCCGCCCGCGCAGGTGAGCAGGGCCGCGGCTTCGCCGTGGTGGCCAGCGAGGTGCGCAGCCTGGCGGGCCGCTCCGCCGATGCCGCCAAGGAGATCAAGGCGCTGATCGGCCAGAGCGTGCAGACCGTGGAGCAGGGCTCGGCGCTGGTGAGCGAAGCCGGCGCCACCATGAACGAGATCGTCGATCAGGCCCGCCGGGTGGCCGACCTGATCGGCGAGATCGGCGCCGCCACGCGCGAGCAGGAGCAAGGCATTTCGCAGGTGAGCGATGCGGTGAACCAGCTCGATCAAGTGACGCAGCAGAACGCCGCGCTGGTGGAGGAATCCGCCGCAGCCGCCGACAGCCTGAACCACCAGGCCACCCGCCTGGTGGAGATCGTGAGCGTCTTCCAGCTCGAAGAGTCGGCCTCCAGCGCCGTCATCCGCCGCGCGCAGGCGCAAAGCCGGACGGCGCCGGTGTCGACGCCCTCGCTGGCCTCGGCGCCTGCCCCGGCCACCAAGGCCCCACGCGCCATGCCCGCCCCTGCGCGGAAACTGCAGGCCTCGCCCGCCAAGGCCCCGTTGGCGGCCGCGCCCGCCAAAGCCGCCAAGCAGCCAGCGATGGCGGGCACGGGCGCGGACGACTGGGAAACCTTCTGACGCCACCGCCCCCTGCGCCACCGGACGCCGCCCCACGCCCCTCCGGCCGTGGGGCTTTTTTTTGGGTGGCCCGCGCGGCGCCTAGAACCGCCAGCCGAGCGAGGCCGACACGCTGCGGCCATCCCCCGGCGAATAGCCCGACGAGCCGCTGTCGTACCACGCATAGACGTAGCGGCGGTGGGTGGCGTTCTTCACCTGCACCGACACGTTCATCGCGGGCGTGAGGCGCCAGGTGGCGCCGAGGTTCAGCAGCGCGTAGCGGCCGGCGCGGCCCTGCGTGTTGGTGCGGTCCAGAAAGTAGTCGCCCTGCGCGCTGGCCGAGGCGCTCAGCTCCCATTGCTCGCTGGCGCGGTAGGTGATGCCGGCGGTCGCCAGGTGATGCGGCACGTTCTCGACCTCGCGGCCTGCCGTGGCGGGCGCGCTCGGGTCGGGCGTGGTGATGCGTGCCACCTGGCGCGAATAGGCAAGCCAGCCGGTCCAGCGGGCGTGCAGTTGCGCGTTGAGCTGCAGGTCGTAGCCCTTGCGCAGCGTGCGGCCCACGTTGCCGAGGCCACCAGGATCGGGCAGGCCGTCCACCCCCAACACGCGCGCCACCTCGCCCGAGGCGCGCTGGCGCCACAGCGCCGCGCGCGCCTCCAGCCAGGGCAGCGGGCGGAACTTGGCACCCACCTCCCAGCCGTCGTTGATCGAGGGATCGAGGTTGCGCGACTGCGTGCGGTAGGCATCGATGCCCGTGCCGATCTGGAAGGTGCGACCCCAGTTGCCGTACACGCTGGTGTCGGGCGTGAGCGCATAGGCCATGCTGAGCTTGGGCTGGCGGATGGTGCCGTAGTCGTGCACGGGCGCGTTGGTGCCCGCGAGCCCGTCGGAAAAATGCCCGCCGATGCGGTCGACCCGCAGCGCGGGCACGATTTTCAGCGCCGCCACGGGCCGCACCACCGCCTGCAGGTACGCGCCGCGCGTGTCCAGGTCGAAGTTCCAGTCGCGAAACGTCGAGGTCCGCACGCGCTCGATGGTGCGGTAGCGCTGCGCGGCGTTGCTCTGCCACTGGGCATCGACACCGCCTTCGAGCGTGAACTCGTGCGCCCAGTCCACCCGCGGGCGCCAGGTGAGCGACGTCAGGGCGCCCCGGTGCGTCTCGTCGTTGTCGCGCTCCTGCTGCACGGCGGCCTGCGAAAAGCGCACCCAGCGCTGGTTCTCGTAATGATTGCCATAGGCCTTGGCGGACCAGGAGAGGCGGTCGGCCAGTTCGCCGTCGATGTGCAGGGCGAGCTGGCCGGTCTCGCGCTCGCTGCGGTCGGCGCCGGCGTAGGCGGGGGACGAGCGCGGCGCGGCCTCGGCCTGCTCGCGCGTGAGGTAGCCCGATTCGAGCGCGCGGTTGCGGTAGTAGCGGGCGGTCAGGCCCGTGCGCCAGCGCCCGTCGTCGCTGGTGTAGAACCATTTGCCCGACAGCGCGCGCTGCGTGCCGTCGGCGTGCGCCCGGTAGCCGTCCGACTCGCGCCAGGCCAGCGTGTAGTTCTGGCTCCAGTTGCCGCTCTCGATGCCCTTGGCCACCTGCACCTCGCGCGTGCCGAAGCTGCCGACCGTGGCGATGGCGCGGCCCTCGTTGCCGCCCGTGCGCGTGACCACGTTGGCATTGCCCGCGATGTTGTGCAGCCCGTAGCGCGGGTCGTTGGTGCCGCGCACGACCTCGATGGCCTCGATGTCGATGGGAAAGACCGCATCGAGGTAGGGCATGCCGCCCGCGTTGTCGTTGGAAGGAATGCCGTCGATCAGCAGCTTGACGGCATTCACGCGGCCCTCGCCGTTGAAGCCGCGCATCGAAAAGCGCCCGGCATCGGTGCCCTGGCGGAACGGCGTGACCTGCACGCCCGGCGCGCGCGCGAACAACTCCCAGGCGTGGTCCACATGCGGGTCCTGCAGCACGCCGGCGCCCAGGATGTCGACCGAGCTGAACACGTTGCGCACGGGCAGCGGGCCCGCGCTGGCGGCCTGCACCTGCACGGTACCGAGCGTGAGGGCGGCATCGGCCGTGGGTTCGGCCGCAGTGCCGGGTGCGGGTTGCGCATGGGCCGCGAGGGCCGTGGCGGTGGCCAGCGCAAGGGTGTGGCGCGCAGCGCCCGAGGAAAAGGAAAGTCGTTTCATGGCCATCGTCCGTGGGCCCTCTCCCGCATCGGCCGGTGCGCGGCGATGCAGGGCAAGGGCGAAGAAAACCGAAGGGCTGCGCCCAGGCGCTCGCCCACGCGCCGCCCCGGGCCCAGCCCGGGGTGCGGCGCACGATTCAAGGCATCACGAAACGAACGGCGGCCCGCGTGCGGGCAGCGGCGCGCCCACCAGGGCGGCGATGCGCGCGGCCGCCACGGGCTGAACGGCATGGGCCAGCGGCTGCGGCGGCGCGGCGCGCACCCGGAGCGCCGGCGGCGGGGCGCCGCCCGGCAGGCACAGCGCGCAGTCGAGCGTGTGCAGGCCCCCGGCATCGGGCGCAGTGCCATCGTCCTGCGCCACGAGCTGGAACACGCCCGCGGCACTGCACACCACCATCAGCGACTGCGGATGCACCAGGGGCGACACCGCGGCCACGCCCAGCGCCAAAGCGAACCACGCCAGCACCCAGCGGGCGGTGAGGAAGGGCGTGCGCAGCGCATTCATGGGCGGGGGGATTATCGGCGCCGGGGCCAAGCGCGCATGGCGGCCCGACCATCAAAGAAAACCGCGCGGCGTCACGGCAGGGCCACCCAGCCGGGATGGCCGGGCACCGCGGCCTCTTCGGCCACCAGGGCCGCGCAGCACTGCGCCACGTGATCGACCAGCGCCCGCACGCGCGCCGGCACGAACCGGTGGCTGGGCAGCACGGCGTGCAGGGCATAGCGCTGCCCCCGCCAGTCGGGCAGCAGCGCGACCAGGGCGCCCGAGCGCAGGCTGGTGCGCACGTCGATCGCCGACTTGTAGACGATGCCGCCGCCCGCCATCGCCCATTCATGCGCAATGGAGCCGTCGTCCACGCTGCGCTCGCCCTCCACGGCCACCGAGACCGCCTCGCCATCGGACGCCCGCTCGAAGTGCCAGCGCACCTCCCGCCGGCCGGCGATGTGCAGGGTGAGGCAGTCGTGCCCCACCAGTTCGGCGGGGTGCCGGGGCACGCCCCGCCGCGCCAGGTAGGCCGGTGCGGCGCAGGCCACGCGCCGGGTGATGCACAGCGGCCGGGCGATCAGTTGCGAGTCGGCCAGCGCGCCGTAACGCAAGGCCACGTCCACCGCATCGCGGCGCACGTCCTGCACCCGGTCGCTGACCGACAAGGCCAGGTGCACACCCGGGTGCTGCTGCAGGAAGCCGTCGAACCACTGCAGCAGCAGGCTGCGCGACAGGTCCGACGGTGCGGCCACGCGCACGGTGCCGCGCAGCGCGCCGGCCTCCGAGGCCGCCTGGCTCGCGCCCTCCTCCAGCAACTCGAGCGCCCGCGCCGCGTAGTCCAGCAGGGTCTGACCCTGGTCGGTGAGCCGCATGGCGCGGGTGGAGCGCTCGAACAGGCGCGCGCCCACCTGCGCCTCCAGCCGCTTGAGCATGGCGCTGGCCGCCGCGGGCGTGATTTCCAGCACCCGCGCCGCGGCGGTGAGGCTGCCGCCCCGGGCGGTTTCCACCAGCACGCGCAGGTCGGAGATATTTTCAAATTTCATTTGAAAGAGATAGAGATTCAACCCGGCTTATCAAATTCATTTTGCCAACCTACAGTGCATCCATCGCTGTTTTCCCATTTCTTTTCATAGAAAGCCGCCCATGAAAGCCATCGGCTACCACGCCCCCCATGCCATCGACCACCCCGAAGCCCTGGTGGACCTGGACCTTCCCGAGCCGATCCCCGGCGAGCACGATCTGCTGGTGCGCGTTCACGCTGTGTCGGTGAACCCGGTGGACACCAAGGTGCGCGCCAGTGCGGCACCCGAAGGCGGTGCGGCCAAGGTGCTGGGCTGGGACGCCGTGGGCACCGTGCAGGCGCTGGGCAGCGCAGTGCAGGGCTTCGCCGTGGGCGACCGGGTGTACTACGCCGGCGCCATCGACCGCCCCGGTTCCAACGCCGAACTGCACACGGTGGATGCGCGCATCGCCGCCCATGCGCCCGCCACGCTGTCCGATGCGCAGGCCGCCGCCATGCCGCTGACCGCCATCACGGCCTGGGAAATCCTGTTCGACCGGCTGCGCATTCCGGCCGGGGATGGCGCGGCAGCAGGGCAGTCGCTGCTGGTGGTGGGCGGCGCGGGTGGCGTGGGCTCGATCCTGATCCAGCTCGCGCGCCAGTTGACCGGCCTGCGCGTGATCGCCACCGCCTCACGCCCCGAGACGCGCCAGTGGTGCCTGGACATGGGCGCGCACGACGTGATCGACCACCACCAGCCGCTCGCCCCGCAACTGGCCGCGCTGGGCGTGCCGCAGGTGGACCATGTGGCCGCCCTCACCCACACGCCGGCCTACATGGCGCAATACGTGGACTGCATGCGGCCCCAGGGGCAGATCGCCGTGATCGACGACATGCCCTCGCTGGACGTGATGCCGCTCAAGCGCAAGAGCATTTCGCTGCACTGGGAAATGATGTTCACCCGCTCGCTGTTCGGCACGCCCGACGTGCACCGCCAGGGCGAGCTGCTGGCCGAAGTGGCGCGCCTGCTGGACGCCGGTCGCCTGCGCAGCACCTTCACCACCGACGGCGGGCGCATCGACGCGGCCCACCTGCGCCAGGCGCATGCGCTGGTGGAAAGCGGCCGCGCCATCGGCAAGGTCGTGCTGCAGGGGTTCTGATGGCGGGTGCCGGCATCGGCCGACAGCCGGGCCACCCGGGCGGCTGGCACCATGCCGCATGCCAAAGCCCCCCACGCGCGATCTGACCCAAGGCCCCATCGGCCGCACGCTGCTGGTGTTCGCACTGCCCATCCTCGCGGGCAATGTGCTGCAGTCCCTCAACGGCTCCATCAACGCCATCTGGGTGGGGCGCTATTTGGGGGAGGCGGCGCTCACGGCCACGGCGAATGCCAACAACATCCTTTTCCTGCTGATCGGTGCCGTGTTCGGCGTGGGCATGGCGGCCACCATCCTCGTGGCGCAGGCCATCGGCGCCAGGAACCTGGCGCAGGCCCAGCGCGTGATGGGCACCAGCGCCACGTTTTTCGGGGGCACCTCGGTGCTCATCGCGCTGGTGGGGCTGCCGCTGTCGCGCGAGATCCTCGGCTGGATGGGCACGCCAGCCGACGCATTGCCGCTGGCCGAGACCTATCTGCGCACGCTGTTCCTGGCGATTCCGCTGCTGTACCTGTTCGCGTTCGTGTCGGCGGTGCTGCGCGGCGCGGGTGACACACGCACGCCGTTCCTGTTCCTGCTGCTGGTGGTGGTGCTGGACACGGCGCTGAACCCGCTGCTCATCTTCGGCCTGGGGCCGCTGCCGCGCATGGGGATCGCCGGCTCGGCCATGGCCACGCTGGTGGCCAATGCCCTGAGCTTCGCGGCACTGCTGGCCTGGCTGCGCTACCGGCGCCATCCGCTGTGGATCGGCCGGGCGCAGTGGCGCCTGTTCGTGCCCGACCCCGCCATCCTGCGGGCGCTGGTGGTCAAGGGCATTCCGATGGGCGTGCAGATGGTGATGATCTCGCTGGCCATGCTCATGGTGATGGGCATGGTCAACGCCCAGGGCGTGGTCACGGCCTCGGCGTATGGCGCGGCGCTGCAGCTGTGGACCTACGTGCAGATGCCGGCCATGGCCATCGGCGCCGCGTGCTCGTCGATGGCGGCGCAGAACGTGGGGGCCGGCCGCTGGGACCGGGTGGACGGCGTGGCGCGCAGCGGCACGCTGTTCAACTTTTTGCTCACGGGCGCGCTGATCGCGCCGCTCATCCTGCTGGACCGCATGGCGCTGTCGCTCTTTTTGCCCGAGGGCAGCGCCTCGCTGGAAGCCGCCCGGCACCTGAACCACATCGCGGTGGGGTCGTTCCTGTTCTTCGGCGTGACCTTCGTGCTATCGGGCGTGGTGCGGGCCACGGGCGCGGTGGTACCGCCGCTCGTCATCCTCGGGCTGGCACTCTGGGGCATCCGCCTGCCCATCGCGTACGGACTGCAGCCGGTGCTGGGCGCGGATGCGATCTGGTGGAGCTTTCCGGCCAGCGCGCTGTGCGCCATGCTGATGTCCATCGCCTACTACCGGTTCGGCCGCTGGCGCCAGGCGCGCATGCTGCCGCCCGGCGAATCGGTGGCCACGCCCGCCGAGGTGGGCGGCCTTCCGCCCGCACCGGTGTGCACGCCGGCGCACGCCACGCCCACGGCGCGCCGCACGGAGGGCGCTCCCGCAGGCGCCGCCGTTACCATCGGGCCATGACGACCGACGACCGCTCCGCCCCTGCGACCACCCCCACCCCCACGCTGGCCACGCAAGACCTCTTCCGCGAAGACGCCTACCTGCGCGAATGCCAGGCCACCGTGGTGGCGGTGCAGCCGGACGGCGGCATCGTGCTGGACCGCACCGTGTTCTACCCGCTCGGGGGCGGCCAGGCCGGCGACAGCGGCGTGCTGCTGCGGGCGGACGGCAGCACCGTCGCCATTGCCGACACGCGCAAGGGCAAGGATGCCGAAGGCCGGCCCACGGCCGCCATCGTGCACGTGCCGGCACCGGGCGAGCCCACGCCCTGGACGGTGGGCGAGGCCGTCACCGCGCGCATCGACTGGGAGCGCCGCCACCGGCTGATGCGCTTTCACACCACCACCCACCTGCTGTGCCACCTGGTGGCGCAGCCCGTGAACGGCTGCTCGATCACCCCCGACTACGCGCGGCTCGATTTCCACATGGACGGCGCGCTGGACAAGGACGCCCTGACCGCCGGCATCGCGCGCCTGGTGGCCGAAGGCCATGCCATCACCCTGGGCACCGTCACCGATGCGGAACTGGACGCCAATCCCGCCCTGGTCAAGAGCATGAGCGTGCAGCCGCCGCGCGGCACGGGCCAGGTGCGCACCGTGCGCGTGGGCGGCACCGGCGAGGCGGGCGCGCCGCAGATCGACCTGCAGCCCTGCGGCGGCACGCACGTGGCGCACACCGGCGAGATCGGCGCCGTGGTCGTGACCAAGATCGAGAAGAAAGGCGCCCTGTCGCGCCGTGTGGTGCTCGGCTTCGCTGCCTGACACCGGCCCAGGAACCAAACCCCGGGCTGCGGCTCCCACCCTGCGACATGTCACACCGCCTGCTCCAGCGCTTGCTGCCCGCTCTTTTTTTGATAGCTGCCGGCGCTTTCCACATCGGCGCCGGGGCCCAATCGGGCCCCAAGACCACCGGTGCCGGCAGCGGCAGCAGCACCGTCACCACCCCCCATGTGCAAGCCGAGCTGGTGGCCCACGCGCCCGAGGGTGTGGCGCCGGGCAAGCCGCTCTGGCTGGGCCTGTCGATCACGCACCAGCCCGAGTGGCATACCTACTGGATGAATTCGGGCGATTCGGGCCTGCCCACGCAGTTGGAGTGGCAGGTGCCCGCCGGCATCGAGGCCGGCGACATCGCCTGGCCCGTGCCGCGCAAGATCCCCATCGGCAACCTGGCCAACTACGGCTACGAGGGCAGGGTGCTGCTGCCGGTGCCCATGGCCGTCTCCGATGCGTTCGCGCCCGGCCCGCTGGCGCGCACCGCCACCTTCCAGCTGCGCGCCTCGTGGCTGGTGTGCCGCAAGGAATGCATCCCCGAAGAAGGCGACTTCACGCTGCAGCTGCCGATCCGCAGCACCACGGCGCTGAGCGCCGGGGCCTTCGATGCCGCGCAGCAGGCGCACCCCCAGCCGCTGCCGGCGCCCGCTGCCGGCGCCCCGGCCAGCAGCGCGCGCGTGGACGGCGATGCCATCGCCCTCACCGTGGCCGGGCTGCCCGCCGCGCTGCGCGGCAAGGCACTGGAGTTCTTTCCCGAAACCACCGGCGTGATCGAAACCGCGGCCGACTGGACGCAGGCTTGGCAGGGCGACGTGTGGACGGCGCGCGTGCCGTTGTCGCCACAGCGCAGCGCCAGCCCCACACCCATGCCCGTGGTGCTGGCCCATGCCGGCCAGGGCTGGCGGGCCGAACTGCCCCTCACGGGCGGCTGGCCACCGCTCGCGGCGATGGCCGGCGTCTCGCCCGCACTGGATGCGGCCTTGCGCGCCAACGCGGCCCAGGGCGGCGGCGCACCGGCCGCGCCCACCGTCACCGCGGCGCCGCTGGGCACCCTGCTGGCGGCGCTGGCGGGCGCGCTGCTGGGCGGGCTCATCCTCAACCTCATGCCCTGCGTGTTCCCGGTGCTGGCGATCAAGGTGGTGGGCTTTGCCCAGCATGCGAACCACCGCCGCGCCCACCGCATCGGCGGGCTGGCGTACACGGCGGGCGTGGTGCTGTCGTTCATGGCGCTGGGCGCGCTCATGCTCGCGCTGCGCGCCGCGGGCGAGGCCGTGGGCTGGGGCTTTCAGCTGCAGTCGCCCGGCGTGGTGGCCCTACTGGCGGCGCTGTTCACCGTGATCGGGCTGAATCTGGCGGGCGTGTTCGAGTTCGGGCGCTTCCTGCCCAGTTCGGTGGCCAGCCTGCAGGCCCGCCACCCGGCGGTGGATGCCTTCCTGACCGGCGTGCTGGCCGTGGCCGTGGCCTCGCCCTGCACTGCGCCGTTCATGGGCGCCTCGCTCGGCCTCACGGCCACCTTGCCGGCCGCGCAGGCGCTGGCGGTGTTCGGCGCACTCGGCCTGGGGCTGGCGCTGCCGTACCTGGCCGCCAGTTGGGTGCCCGCAGTGGCGCGCGCCCTGCCCCGCCCTGGCGCCTGGATGGACACGCTGCGCCGGTTCATGGCGTTCCCGATGTTCGCCACCGTGGTGTGGCTGGTGTGGGTGCTGGGCCAGCAAAGCGGCATCGACGGCGCGGCGGCCCTGCTGGCGCTGCTGGTCACGCTCAGCATGGCGGTCTGGGCGCTCACGCTCGCCGGGCGCACCCGCTGGGCGATCGCTCCTATTTCAATAGCACTCCTGGCATATTTGACTATGGCATGGGCACCAAAAGTGCTTGAAATCGCGCCGGCTTCGGCCGCAGCGGTGCCCTCTGCCAGCGGCTGGCGCCCCTGGCAGCCCGGCCTGCCCGAGGAACTGGTGGCCAAGGGCCAGCCCGTGTTCGTGGACTACACCGCCGCCTGGTGCGTGACCTGCCAGTACAACAAGAAAACCACTCTGGCCCACGAGGACGTGCTGAAGGACTTCGCCGCCAAGAACGTGGCCCTGCTGCGCGCCGACTGGACGCGCCGCGATCCCGCCATCACCGCCGCGCTGGCGCAACTGGGGCGCAGCGGCGTGCCGGTGTACGTGCTGCAGGCGCCGGGCCGGTCACCCGTGGTGCTGTCGGAAATCCTGGGCGTGCAGGAAGTGCGCGCGGCCATCGCCGGCCTGTAAGCGCCTGGTCCAGCAGGCGCCCCATCGCCCTGCCGGCACGGGGGTTTTGGGTGGCGACGCGCTGGAGGCTCGGTGACACTGGGCCGCCCCGGGGGCCCCGGCCCCGTTCGTTCTTTCGACAGGAGAAATGCCATGCTTCGACGGACCCTCTTCGCCTGCCTTTTCCTCGCCACGGGCGCTGCACAGGCGGCGGCCACGGTGGGCCAGCCCGCGCCCGACTTCGCACTGAAGGACGCCACCGGCAAGACCGTGCGGCTGTCGGACTTCAAGGGCAAGCACGTGGTGCTGGAGTGGACCAACCCGGGTTGCCCCTTCGTGCGCAAGCACTACGACAGCGGCAACCTGCCGGCCACGCAAAAGGGCGCGGTGGACCAGGGGGTGGTGTGGCTGTCGGTGAACTCCACCGAGAAGGCCAGCAGCGACTACCTGGCCCCCGCGCAACTGGCCGCCTGGTTCACCGAGCGCAAGGCGGTGCCCACCGCCCTGCTGCTGGACGAGGAAGGCACGGCCGGCCATGCCTATGGCGCGCGCACCACGCCGCACCTGTACATCGTCGATCCCAAGGGCACGCTGGTGTATGCGGGCGGCATCGACAGCATTCCTTCGGCCCGCCCGGCCGACATCCCGAAGGCCACGAACTACGTGAAGGCCGGCCTGGCCGACGCCCTGGCGGGCAAGCCGATCGCAGTGCCCACCACGCAGCCCTACGGCTGCTCGATCAAATACAAATCGCCGGCATAAGCCGGCGACGGGGCCGGCGACGGGTCTGCCATCCGCCGGCAATGGGCATGGCAGCACGGCCCCGGGCGGGCCGCGTGCCGTGGTGCGCTCAGACCACCAGCGCGGTCGCAGCGCCCACGCCGCACAGCGCGGTCAAGCCCGCGAGCAGCCCCACATCGCGGCGCTCGTTGCCCGCGTGCCAGCCGAGGAACGTGGTGATGACCAGGGTCGCCAGCAGGCACAGCAAAATCAATTCGATCATGGACATGGCAGGGCTCTCCTCGGGGGCTCAACGGGGGTCGTGGGGCAAGGCGGGCGTTTCGCGGGGCTGGCCGCGCGAGGTCCACAGCGAGGCGGCGACCGAGCCGGCGATCAGGCCCGCGGTGACCAGCAGCGCATAGCCGATCGGGATCTTGTACAGGTCGATCAGCAGCATCTTCGCGCCGATGAACACCAGCACCAGGGCCAGGCCATAGGCCAGCAGGTGGAAGCGGCTCGCCAGGTCGGCCAGCAGGAAGTACAGCGCCCGCAACCCCAGGATGGCGAAGATGTTGGCGGTCAGCACGATGAACGGGTCGTTCGTGATGGCGAAGATCGCGGGAATGCTGTCCACCGCGAAGATGATGTCGGTCGTGCCGATCAGCACCAGCACCACGAAGAGCGGCGTGTAGTGCTTGACGCCGCCGATCATCGTCGTGAGCTTCTCGCCGTCGAACGTGTCGGCGATGCGCATGCGGCCCCGCAGGAACTTCAGCACCGGGTTGGTGGCGATGTCGGGCTCCTTGCCCGCGGCCAGCCACATCTTCACGCCGGTGATGACGAGGAAGGCGCCGAACACGTACAGCAGCCAGTGGAACGTGGCCAGAAGCCAGGCACCGGCCAGGATCAGCACGGTGCGCAGCACGATGGCACCGATGATGCCGACGATCAGCGCACGCTTTTGGTATTCCGCCGGGACGGCGAAGTAGCTGAACAGCATCAGGAACACGAAGATGTTGTCCACCGACAGGCTTTTTTCCACCAGGTAGCCGGTGATGAACTGCATCGACACCGTGTTGGCCACCTCCCGGCCTTGCGAGCCGTTGAGGTACCACCACAGAATGCCGACGAACACGAAGGCCAGCGAGAACCAGAGCACGCTCCAGCCCACGGCCTCCTTGGTGGTCACCTTGTGCGCTCCCTGGCGCTCCATGACCAGCAGGTCGATCCCGATCGCGACGACCACGAAGACGGCAAAACCCGCCCACATCCACCAGGTTCCAATGGTTTCCATGGCTTTAGCCTCCGATCAATTGAAAGCCGTGCGGCGACGGCGGTTGGGGGAACGCCGAAGGCGGCGCAAGGAAAACGGGCTGCAGGTGGTTCATGGCTTGTTAGAAAAGTAATGGAGGAGAACGAACCGGACTGTGGGGCCGCCGCAGCCAGAAAAGAAGATGCCTTCCCGGTACCATTGCTTCGGTTTTTCCGAACCATTCCATTTTCCCCACCGCCCGCCCCGCCATGAGCCAGAGCTTCAACTACCGCCACCTGTACTACTTCTGGGTGGTCGCCAAGGAAGGCGGCGTGGCCCGGGCGGCCGAACGGCTGGACATGGCGGTACAAACCATCAGCGCCCAGGTGCGCTCCCTGGAAAAGGACCTGGGCGTGGCCCTGCTGCGCAGCGAAGGGCGCAACCTCGTGCTGACCGATGCCGGCGTGGCGGCCCTGCACGAGGCCGACCACATCTTCGCCCTGGGCGAGCAGTTGCCCCTGCGCGTGCGCGAGGCCACCAGCGGGCAGGCGGTGCGGCTGAACCTGGGCATCTCCGACGGCATCGCCAAGCTGGCCGTGCACCGGCTGCTCACCCCCGTGCTGGACGAGCCCCACCTGCGCCTGCTGTGCCACGACGGTGAATTCCAGCCCCTGCTGGCCGAACTGGCGCTGCACAAGCTCGATGCGGTGCTGGCCGACCGCTCCGCCCCGCCCAACGCCGCCCTGCGCACCACCAGCCAGTTGCTGGGCACCAGCGCCATCGGCTGGTATGCGCCGCCGCTGTGGGCCCGCGCCGCCTCGCAGAACTTTCCGCACAGCCTGGCCGTGGTGCCGGTGATCCTGCCCACGGCCCACGCCGCGCTGCGCGCGCGCATCGACCACTGGCTGGAGCGAGAGCGCATCCGCCCCCGGCTGGCCGGGGAGTTCGAGGACAGCGCCCTGCTCAGCACCTTCGCCGCCGCCGGCATGGGCGTGATGCCGGCGCCCCTGCTGCTGGGCGAGCACCTGCAGCGCACCTACGGGCTGGAGCCGGTGGGCACCACGGCGGACGTGCACGAGCACTTTCACCTGATCTACAGCGCGCGCAAGGTGATCCACCCCCTGGTCACCCGGCTGGCCGAGGCCGGCGCGGCAGGGCTGCTGGGGGATGCGGCCACGGATTGAAAGGGATGAACCGGCCGCCGGGGCCGGGCATGGACCTGGCGCAAAAACCCGGCCTTGCGGCTACGCCACAATCAGGGGCATGAGCTTCGCCCCCCTCCAGAACGACACCTTCCTGCGCGCCTGCCGGCGCCAGGCCACCGACTACACCCCCCTGTGGCTCATGCGCCAGGCCGGCCGCTACCTGCCGGAGTACAAGGCCACGCGGGCCCGGGCGGGCAGCTTCATGGGGCTGGCCACCAACGTGGACTACGCCACCGAGGTCACGCTGCAGCCCCTGGAGCGTTTTCCGCTCGACGCGGCCATTCTGTTCAGCGACATCCTCACCGTGCCCGATGCGATGGGCCTGGGCCTGTCGTTCGCCGAGGGCGAAGGCCCGCGCTTCGCCCACGTGGTGCGCGACGAAGCGGCCGTGGCGGCCCTGGCCGTGCCCGACATGGACAAGCTGCGCTACGTGTTCGATGCGGTCACCAGCATCCGGCGCGCGCTCGACGGCCGCGTGCCGCTGATCGGCTTTTCCGGCAGCCCTTGGACGCTGGCCTGCTACATGGTGGAGGGCAAGGGCAGCGACGACTACCGCCTCGTGAAGACGCTGATGTACAGCCGCCCCGACCTGATGCACCGCATCCTGGCCATCAACGCCGACGCCGTGGCCGCCTACCTGAACGCGCAGATCGACGCGGGCGCCCAGGCCGTGATGGTGTTCGACAGCTGGGGCGGCGTGCTGGCCGACGGCGCCTTCCAGGCCTTCAGCCTGGCCTACACCAAGCGCGTGCTGGCCCAGCTCCAGCGCACCGGCGTGGACGGCACCGACGTGCCGCGCATCGTGTTCACCAAGGGCGGTGCGCTCTGGCTGGACGCGATGAAGGACTTGGACTGCGAGGTGCTCGGCCTGGACTGGACGGTCAACCTGGCCCGTGCCCGCGACCTGGTCGGCGGCGCGGTGGGTGGCCCCGGCAAGGCGCTGCAGGGCAACATCGACCCCAACGTGCTGTTTGCCCCGCCCGAGCAGATCGCGCTGCACGCGCGCGCCGTGCTCGACAGCTTCGGCCCACCCCACACCGACCGGGCCACCACCGGCCCCACGCACATCTTCAACCTGGGCCATGGCATCAGCCAGTTCACGCCCCCGGAGCATGTGGCGGCCCTCGTGGAAACGGTGCACCGCCATTCCCGCGCGTTGCGCCAGGCTTGAAAGCCCTTGACAGCAGGGGCAATGCCAGCGAGCAAGTTATGCACACCGCGCGCACCACGTTGGCGCACGGGCGGCCTTCCTGGGAATTTTTTTGATGCGTCTCAAAACAATGGAGCGGCGCTGGTAAGTCTTTGATTCATAAGGACTTGCAGAATTTGCCGAATTTCCGGGCAATGTAACAAAACCACGTGTTTTCAAGGCTTGGCGGCCGGTCGGACAGTGATATCAACAAAGTTATCCACAGAAAATCGGTACTTTTGCAAAATCCTCGTCAAATCAAGTACTTGCGTTGCCCATTGAAGAAATTGCCCGACCTTCGCTGCCCGCCCTAGCACAAAATGGACTCTTGACAAGGCCAACGCAGATGCACTTATGCACAAGCCGCTTGATGCGGCGCAGCATGCCACTTGGCATGACACGCCTTGGGCAGCATTCACCGCATTTTTGATAGATCATTGATTCATATGGATTTTTTTGAACTCTCCCCATCGCCGGCAGATGGTAGCGGGGGCGGTCTGCTCGCCCTGGGCTATCAGCCGGGCCGGGGATGTCAACAAAGTTATCCACAGAAAAAGCCCGCAACCCATCAAATCCCTGGCAAATCAACCACTTAACGCCTGAATCGCCATCCCACCTGAACAAGTGCCCGTAAACGAAGCTCCTCCCTCCCCGGCGCCCGCCATCCTGCAGATTGCCGTCCAGACCCCTGGGCACAGCAATGTGGGCGACCTGCTGAGCTACGCCAGCGACCGGCCTCTTCTCCCCGGGACGCTGGTGCGCGTGCCGCTGGGCACCCGCGAAGTGCTGGGCGTGGTCTGGGATGCGCCCGAGGGCGGGTTGCCGACGCTGCCCGCCGGCCTTTCCACCCGCGCCGTTGCCGCGGTGCTGGAGGGCGTGGCGCCGCTGGCGGCGCCCTGGCGCCGGCTGGTGGCCTTCACCGCGCGCTATTACCAGCGCGGGCTGGGCGAGGTGGCCCTGGCCGCCCTGCCCCCCCAGTTGCGCGACCTGGGCCCCGCGCAGCTCGCGCGGCGCCTGCGCCGCCCGGCGGCGTCGCTGCAAGGTGGCGATGCGCTGCCGGAGATCGCCCTGAGCGCCGAGCAGGAAAGCGCCCGCGCCGCCATCGCCGCCGAACCCGGGCCCTTCCTGCTCTACGGCAGCACCGGCAGCGGCAAGACCGAGGTCTACCTGCGCTGCGTGCAGGAGGCGCTGGAGGCCGATCCGGCCGCGCAGGCGCTGGTGATGGTGCCCGAGATCAACCTCACCCCCCAGCTGGAGGAGCGCTTCACCGCCCGCTTCGCGCCCCGCTACGGCGCGGGCAGCGTGGTCTCGCTGCACAGCGGCATGACCAACCCGCAGCGCCTCAAGAGCTGGCTGGCGGCGCATGCGGGCACGGCGCGCATCGTGCTGGGCACGCGCATGTCGGTGTTCGCCAGCATGCCGGGCCTGGCGCTCATCGTGGTGGACGAGGAGCATGACGCCAGCTACAAGCAGCAGGAAGGCGCCCGCTACTCGGCGCGGGACCTGGCGATCTGGCGCGGCCGCGACCAGGGCGCCAAGGTGGTGCTGGGCTCGGCCACGCCGTCGCTGGAAAGCTGGCATGCCAGCCGGCCCGCCGAAGCCGGCATCCCGGCCGGGCGCTACCGGCGGCTGCACATGCCCAGCCGCATCGGCGCCGGCGAACTGCCGCACGTGCGTCTGGTGGACATGGGCCAGCAGCCGCGCGGCGCCGTGTTCTCCGCCCCGCTGCTGGCGGCCATCACCCAGCGCGTGGAGCGCGGCGAGCAGTGCCTGGTGCTGCTCAATCGCCGCGGCTTCGCGCCCGTGCTGCACTGCAGCGACTGCGGCTGGAAAAGCGACTGCCCGCACTGCAGCGCGCACCAGGTCTTCCACAAGATCGACCGCACCCTGCGCTGCCACCACTGCGGCTACACACAGCGGGTGCCACACGCCTGCCCGGGCTGCGGCAACCCCGACATCGCCCCCATCGGCCGCGGCACCGAGCAGCTGGAAGAGCAACTGGCCGCCCTGCTGCGCAACGTGATCACGCCCGAGCGACGGGCGGCACGCGTCGCCCGCATCGATGCCGACACCACCAAGGCCAAGGGCGCGCTCGAATCCCAACTGGCCCAGGTGCATGCGGGCGAGGTGGATGTGCTGGTGGGCACGCAGATGGTGGCCAAGGGCCACGACTTTCGGCGCATCACGCTCGTGGCGGCGGTGCAGCCCGACGGCGCGCTGTTTTCCAGCGACTTCCGGGCACCCGAGCGCCTCTTCGCCCTGCTGCTGCAGGCCGCCGGCCGCGCGGGGCGCGATGCACGCTACGTGGCCGAGCAAGGCAGCCGGTGCGAGATGTGGGTGCAGACCTACCACCCCGACCATGCGGTGTACGCCGCGCTGCGCCGGCACGACTACCCCGCGTTCGCCGACAGCCAACTGGCCGAGCGGGCCGAAGCCGCCATGCCGCCCTTCGCCTACCAGGCGCTGGTGCGCGCCGACGCGCGCACGCAGGAGGTGGCCCAGGCGTTCCTGGCTGCGGCCAGCGCCGCCGCGCAAGCCGATGGGTTGCCGGGACTGGAGCATGTCACGCTGTTTCCCCCCGTGCCCCTGGCGATCCAGCGGGTGGCCAACGTGGAGCGCGCGCAGATGCTGCTGGAGAGCGGCAGCCGCGCGGCGCTGCAGCGCTTTCTGTCGGCCTGGCAGCCGGTGCTGCACGCCACGCGCGCGGCGCCGGAGCACAAGGGGCTGATCCGCTGGCTGGTGGATGTGGACCCGCTGACGATCTGATCCCCCGGCGGGGCAGCGCCTGGCAGGTTGGCGTCACGCAACATCGATCGCTATCAAATGTATAGCAGAACGCCTAGGTCAATATTGCGGTGGCGGCCGAAAAGCTCAGAAAAGCCAGCGCGGTGGAGACCAGGATGATCCGCGCGATGCGCCCGTTGTGGGCGCCGAAGCGCTCGGCCAGCAGCGACACGTTGCTGGCGCTCGGCAGCGCCGCCACCAGCACCAGCACTGTGTGTGCGAACGGCGTGAGCGGCACGCCCGCCGCGATCGCGCCATGCCCCGCGCCCCAGACTAGCAGCGGATGCACGAACAGCTTGGCCAGCGCAACCGGCACGTAGTCGCGCGGGGGCACGCGGTCGTGCTGGTTCATCTGCGAGCGTGCCAGAACGGCGCCGATCGTGAACAGCGCCACGGGCGACGCCGCGCCGGCCAGCATCGCCACCGTCTGGTCGAGCGGGCCGGGTAACTTCCACTGCAGCGCGGACGCCACGGCCCCCAGAGCGATGGCCCAGGGCATGGGGTTGGTCGCCATGCCGCGCAAGGCCCGGCGCACCGCCACCGCCACGCCGTGCGTGCCCACGCCGTCCAGCCGCGACAGGGCGATGCACAGCGAGGTCGTGAGCACCATGTCCACCAGCATCGTCAGGATGGCCGGCCCCGCCGCCGAGGCCCCGAGCAGCGCCACCAGCAGCGGCACGCCCATGAAGCCGGTGTTGGGAAAGGCCGCCACCAGCGCGCCGAAGGCGGCATCGTTCCAGCCCAGGCGCGCCCGGGTGAGCGCCACCGTGGCGCCGACCAGGGCCAGGCCGCACAGGATGTACAGGCCCGCCACCGCCGGGTCCAGCAACTGGCCGATGGGCGTGTTCGCGCCCAGGCGGAACAGCATGCACGGCAGCGCGAAAAACAGCACGAACGCATTCAGCCCGGGAATGGCCACCTGCGGCAGCGCGCCCGCGCGCGCGGCCAGGTAGCCGCAGAGCACGAGCGCGAAGAAGGGAAAGGTGATGGACAGAACGGACAGCACGGCCCATTGTCGGCGCAAGGCAGCGTGCAGAGTGCCGCGCGTCACTGCGAAAAAAAGCCCGCACGGGGCGGGCAGCGGGACCGGGGCCGATTCCAGGCCCCGATGGCGTGGCGCAGCGCGCCGCAGCCTGTCCGGTCAGATCTGCACGCCCTGCTCCACTTCCTGCACCTTGCGGCGTGCCAGGGCGAGGTTGGAGCGCTCCTTGTCCAGCACCAGGTAGATGAACAGGCCTTCGTGCGCGGCCAACGGGCGGATCACGTGGTACTGCTTGCCCAGCGTGATGAGGATGTCGTCGATCTTGTCGGCCAGGCCCAGCGAGCGCATGGTCTTGTTCTTGGCACGGACCACTTCGGTGTTGCCGGCCGCCGCCAGTTCCATGTCCACGCCGCTGCCGACGCTGCCCAGCAGCATGCCGCTGCCGCTGTCCACCACGGCCGCGCACAGGGCGCCGTCGATGGAATGGAGTTGGTTCAGAGATTCTTGAAGGGAGGCCATGGGTTCGATTCCTTAAACAGAAAGAGACGAAAGGGGAAGCAAGCACACATGCGCGCCGCCGGCCGAACCGGCAACGCGCGGGGGATCATTCGGGGCGGCCCAGTTGCTGCGCGACCTCGCCGGCGGTCCACAGGGCCCGCCCGAGCACGGCCTGCTTTTCCAGCACCAGGCACAGGATGCAGGGGAAGGCCCCGCCGATGGCCTGGAAGATCGCCAGGCCCGCCTCGGTCTCGAAGGTGAGGCGACGACAACCGGGGTAATCGATCTCGCGGCCCACGGCACGGGCCATGGCCATGAGCGAGCCCGCCATGGCCGCCAGCCGGCGCACCTCCAGGCCACCGCCCACCGACAGCGAGGCCACCTCGAAGCCGTCGAGGGTGGTCACCAGCGCCATGCGCACGTCGCCCGCGGGGGCCACCACGCGGTCCAGCACCTCCCGGGCCGCCTGCGCGCGCTCGGGGGGGACGATGTTCGCCTTGTTCATCATGGGATTTCAGTCCATTTCGTTCTGCAGGGACAGCATGGAAGCCAGCACGCCCACGGCCTCCAGCAGTTGGCCGCGGTCGCGCGGATCGGCTTCCAGGATGGGCACCACGCCGTGCGGCGAGGCCGAGAGCGCGAGGCCGAACGCCTCGATCTGCGCGGGCGTGGCGGGACGGGCGCTGAGCACCAGGGCCAGCGGCGGATCGGGCTGCACGGCCATTTCGGCGAGCAGGTCGAGCGTCTCGGCCACGGCCGAGGGACGGGCCACGTCGGCCATGATGAAGACGCCCATCGACACCGAGAGAATCCATTGCCGCACGAAGTCGAAGCGGTCCTGCCCGGGGCAGCCGCACACCTGCACGTGCTCGCCATCGCCCAGGTCGATCTCGCCGAACTCCGCGCCCACGGTGGTGAACGCCTTGGAATGCGCCGCCCGGTCGAGGTTGGGCACGTCGGAGGACGCCATCACGTCGCCGCACAGCGAGCGCAACGCGGTGGTCTTGCCGATGCCCATGGGCCCCACGAGCGCGATGCGCGGCAGTGCCCCGTTCATGCCTGGCCTCCACCGCGCACCCAGCGCGTGAGCCGCTGAACCAGCCCGCCGTGCCCGGAGGGCTTCGGGCGGTCGGCGCGCACGACCGGTGCCGATGCCGCCGTTTCGGTGCGCAGCACGTTGCGGCGGGACAACTCGGCCAGCAGCGCCTGCGCAGTGGCGGGCTCCAGGCCGCTGTGCTCGCACAACTGCGCCAGGCTGACCGGCGCGCGGGTGAGCAATGCGAGCGCCCGCACGTGGCCGCCCGAACGGAACGGCGCCCCCAGGGACACCCAGGTACTCAGCCGGAACCGTTGCTGGGGGTCACCGAACGCGGCGCGCGCCGCGGCGGGAGACTCCCACGCCGTGTCGGCGGAGGCGGCCGTCATCGTCTGGCGCGCCCGCCAGTCCATCAGGAACACGGCGGCACGGTCCAGCACGTCGATCAGGTCCGCCAGCGTATAGCCGGTCTGCAGGCGCGCGGTCCACTGCGCCTGGGGCGCCTTGTCGGGAAACGAGCCCCCCACGCAGACCAGGCACGGCGCGCGGGAGCCCGGCTGCGCCGCGCTGGCGTCGTCCAGCAGCAGCACCTGGGCCTCGGCGGCCGGCACCTCCTGCCAGCGGAGCAACGATTTGCGCGACGCCACGCTGAACAGCTTGTGGAACCGCTCGTAAAAGTGGGGAGTGAGCATCTCTGCGGCCACCCCCGCTGAAGCATCGCGCATGGCGGTGACCCCGGTGGAAATAATCGAATTGGAGGGGCCAGTATAAAGATGCACATTGATACATTGTCAAGAAATTTGCTAAAAATGAGAAAAATGATTTCTTCTTGACGAATTCCAGATCTCGGCACGCCGTTCCCGGCAAAACCTTGTAGAAAGGGCCGGTTCGATTCCGGCCCATCCCGGTATCATTGCGCGCTCTGGCCCCCTTCTCCCTGGGAAGCGGTGCTCCACCCGTGCCTCGCCGGCGCCTGTCTACCCCCTTTTTTCTGCGCATGTCCGCCGGTCTCAATCTCGCCCAGCTCCAGGCGGTCCACTACACCGAGGGGCCATGCCTCGTGCTGGCGGGCGCAGGTTCGGGCAAGACGCGGGTGATCACCCACAAGATCGCCCGGCTGATCGAAACGGGGCTGGAGGCGCGCCGCATCGCCGCCATCACCTTCACCAACAAGGCCGCCGCCGAGATGCGCGAGCGCGCGCAGGGCCTCATCGGCCGTGCGGCCAAGGACGTGCTGGTGTGCACCTTCCACGCGCTGGGCGTGCGCATGGTGCGCGAAGACGGGCATGTGCTCGGGCTCAAGCCCCAGTTCAGCATCCTCGATGCGGACGACGTGACCGGCATCCTCAAGGACGCGGCCGGCGGCACGACCGACATGGCCACCGCCCGCCAGTGGCAGTGGACCATCAGCAAGTGGAAGAACATGGGCCTGAACGCCCAGGAATCGCTGGCGCAGGCCGCGGACGACAACGAGCGCAGCATCGCCGTCCTGATGGCGCGCTACGAAGAACGCCTGACCGCCTACCAGAGCGTCGATTTCGACGACCTCATCGGCATGCCGCTGCGCCTGCTGCGCGACCACCCCGAGGTGCGCAGCAAATGGCAGCGGGTGCTGGGCCACGTGCTCGTGGACGAGTACCAGGACACCAACGCCACGCAGTACGAGTTGCTCAAGCTGCTCGTGGGCGAGCGCGCGCGCTTCACCGCCGTGGGCGACGACGACCAGTCCATCTACGGCTGGCGCGGCGCCACGCTGGACAACCTGAAAAAGCTGCCGGTCGACTTTCCGCAGCTCAAGGTGATCAAGCTGGAGCAGAACTACCGCTCCACCAGCGCCATCCTGCGCGCGGCCAACAACGTGATCCAGCCCAACCCCAAGCTGTTTCCCAAGACGCTCTTCTCCGAGCTGGGCGAAGGCGAGCCGGTGCGCGTGGTGGACGCCGACAGCGAAGAGCACGAGGCCGAGCGCGCCGTGGCCCGCATCCAGAGCCTGCGTGCTGCGGCCAACCCGCCGCCGGCCTGGAAGAGCTTTGCCCTCCTCTACCGCGCCAACCACCAGGCCAAGCCGTTCGAGAAGGCGCTGCGCAAGGCCAACATTCCCTACAAGGTCTCGGGCGGCACGAGTTTCTTTGACCGCGCGGAAATCAAGGACCTGTGCGCCTGGTTCCGCCTGTGGATCAACAACGACGACGACCCGGCGTTCCTGCGCTCCATCACCAGCCCCAAGCGCGGCATCGGGCACACCACGCTGGGCGCACTGGGCGAATTCGCCACCAGGCACAAGCTGAGCATGTTCGGCGCGCTGTTCAACGGCATGCTGCCGGCGGCCATCCCCAAGCGCGCGCTCGACGGACTGATGGAGTTCGGGCGCTACGTCAACGACCTCGAATACCGGGCCCGGCACACGCACGGCGCCGAGGATTCGCGCGCCTTCCTGGCCGACTGGCTCAAGGAAATCGACTACGAAAAGCACCTGTACGACGGCGAGGACAGCGAGAAGGTCGCCGCGGCGCGCTGGAGCAACGTGCTGGAGTTCTGCGACTGGATGTCGCAGCGTGCCGGCGGCCAGATCGACGACACCTCGGGCAGCGTCGTCACCAAGGAGACCAAGAGCCTGCTGGAGGTCTCGCAGACCATCGCGCTGCTGTCCACCATCAGCGAGCGCGAGAAGGACCAGGACATGGTCACGCTGTCCACGCTGCACGCCTCCAAGGGCCTGGAGTGGCCGCATGTGGTGCTGGTGGGCGTGACCGAAGGCATGCTGCCCTTCAAGCTCGACGACGACGAGGGCCGGCAGCTCAAGGTGAGCGACGACACGCTGCAGCGCCTGCAGGAAGAGCGCCGCCTGATGTACGTGGGCATCACCCGCGCCCAGCGCAGCCTGGCCGTCAGCTGGACCAAAAAGCGCAAGAAGGGCCGCGAGATGGTAAACGCGCAGCCCAGCCGCTTCATCGCCGAGATGGCGCTGGACAAGAACACCGCCCGCGAAGACCCGCGCGAAAAGCTCAAGGCGCTGCGCGCCGAATTCGCCGCGCGCAAGGCCCAGAACGCCACGCCATGACCGGCCGTGCCATGATCCGCCGCCACGTCGCCGCCGGGCGGGCCGCAGCGTGCGCTGGCATGCGCCGGCCGCTGGCACAGAGCGTGCGTGTCGCTGGGGCGCGCAACCGCACCTGGGCGCGGGCATCGCGCGGGGCGGCCGGCAAGAAGAACATCAGCGCCACCTGGATCGGCCAGGTGGAACAAGGCAGTTGCGGCTAGGAGATACGAGGAACATGGAACAACGCACCACATCACACCACCGCCCCGTCCGTGCTGCGCAAGCAGTCCGGGCGGCCATGACACCGCGGCGCCTGGGCACCCTGGCCCTGGCCCTGTGCGCCCCCGCGGGCGCTGCGCTGGCGCAGACGCCTGCCCCGACGGAGGCCGCCGGCGACGCCTGGCGCCGTTGCACCGCCATGGCCGGCGACAGCACCGCCCGCCTGGCCTGCTTCGACCAGTGGGCGGGCCAGCAGGCCTGGAAAGCGCCTGCGGCATCGGCCAGCGCGGCGACCGGCAACACCACGGCCAGCACCGCACCGCCCACCCCCGTGGACACCACGCTGCCGGCCACCCGCCTCATCGACGTGGCCCAGGTGGAAGGCTGCCGCGACGAGCAGTACAGCACGCTGTCGCGCTTTTGGGAATTGGAGTCGGGCAGCGATTGCGGCACCTTCCGCTTCCGGGGCTATCGGCCGATCAGCATCTCGGTGGTCAAGGGCAGCAACGTCAACCGCCAGCCCACCTCGCCCGTGCCGGACCACAACGCCACCTCGGCCGTGGACTACCGGACCACCGAGAACCGCATCCAGCTGTCGGTGCGCACCAAGATCGCCCAGGGCCTGCTCACGCAGGGCCATCCCACGCTGAAGGACTCGGTGTGGGTGGGCTACACGCAGCAGTCGTACTGGCAGCTGTTCAGCCCCGACATCTCGCGCCCCTTCCGCGCCACCGACCACGAGCCGGAAGTGATGTACGTGTACCCCACCGACGCCAAGCTGCCCTTCGGCTGGCGCTGGCGCTACAGCGGCATCGGGCTGGTGCACCAGTCCAACGGCCAGAGCCTGCCGCTGTCGCGCAGCTGGAACCGCGTGTACCTGATGACCGGCATGGAGCTGGACAACCGCTGGAGCGTGAACGCGCGCCTGTGGAAGCGCCTGAGCGAAAGCGCCGACAGCGACGACAACCCGGGCATCAGCGACTACATCGGCCGGGGCGAGCTGCAGGTGAACTGGAACTACGACCGCGACAACACCGTGGGCGTGACCGTCCGCCATTCGCTGGCCTCCACGCCGCGCGGCTCGGCGCGCATCGAATGGCTGCAGAACCTGGGCAAGGGCCTGGGCGGCAGCAAGAGCAACCTGCGCCTGCACACCGCCCTGTTCAGCGGCTATGGCGACAGCATGATCGACTACAACCGCAAGCGCACGGTGTTCAGCGTCGGCCTGAGCCTGGTCGATTTCTGAGCGCCTGAACACACGGCCGGCCCCCGCCTGCGCGGCAAGGGGCCGGCCGCATCACATCCCGTTACCCTTTGACAGGGCTGCTGCCTTGAATCGGCGCACACGCGCCGACACAATGGCACGCACATCGCAGTCCGGCAGGCCCCGCGCACCACTCCCTGGAAAAAGAGGCGTTTTCATGCCGCTTTCTCCACCATTGCTGGTCCAAGCCCCCGGGACAATGCCCCTCGGAGGACGAAACCATGGACATGCAATATCAGCTCAAGGCTGGAAGTTACTACCTGTACGACATGCGCGAGGCGCCCAGTGCCGTCACGGGCGAGCGCCGTTTCAAGCTGAAGACCGATACCGTCGCCATTGCCTTCGATGCGCACACGGGCGAAGTCCACCAGCACGGCACGCCGTCGCGCATCCAGTCCTGGGCCAGCAACACGCGCCGGCGCCTGCGCGCGGCCGGTGCGCTGGATGTGGCCAACGACATCGTCGTCGTCTCCGGCCCGCTGCCGGTGGACGAGCTCAACAAATGCCTGTGGATCAACGGCTACTGCCGGCGCATGTTCAAGCGCCTGGCGAGCCTGCCGCACGGCAAGCTGCAGCGCCCGAGCGAGCCTTTCCGCAAGGCCGCCTGAGGATTTTTGAAACGGGTCAGGCCAGGGTTTCCTGCCCGCCCTCGGCATTCACATCCACGGTTTCCAGCACGTCCGCGTGCTTGACGATGGTCACAGGCACATGGCTCGCATGCACGAGCGCCTGCGACACCGACCCCAGCAACGCGCTGCTGATCGCGCCCTGCCCGCGGGCGCCGATCACCAGCATGCCGCAGCCGTGGCGCTCGGCGATGTCCACCAGCGTGTTCGCCACGTCGCCCACGCCCACATCGGTTTCGTGCTCCACGCCTGCGGCCTCGAAGATCGCACGGGCCGGGGCCATCAGGTGCAGGCCGGCTTCCAGGCTGGCCGCCGCGATGAGGTCCGGGTCGCGCGACACCACCATTTCGTAGAGCGTGGCGGGCTCCTGCACATGGGCCAGCACGACGCTGGCGCGCAGCCCCTGGCGCAGCAGGGCCAGGGTGTGGTGCACCGCATCCAGGGAGAGGTCCGAGCCATCGACGGCGATGAGGATCTTGAGCATGTCCGTGTCCTTTCCGGGAGTCTGAGGGGCCTGCCGGCGATGCGCTCCGCTCGCCCGGCAGGCAGTGCGGTCCAGTGTACCGGCGCCCCGCCGCACGCCCGACCCTGTGGGCGTCTGGGACAATGCGCGCCATGCTGCAGTTCGACCTCCTGACCACCGACCCCGAAAGCCACGCGCGACGCGGCACCCTCACCCTGAACCACGGCGTGGTGCAGACCCCCATCTTCATGCCCGTGGGCACCTACGGCACCGTCAAGGGCGTGATGCCGCAGAGCCTGCACGACATGGGCGCGCAGATCATCCTGGGCAACACGTTCCATCTGTGGATGCGCCCGGGGCTGGACGTGATGCAGGGCTTCGGCGGCCTGCACGCGTTCGAGAAGTGGGACAAGCCCATCCTCACCGACTCCGGCGGCTTCCAGGTGTGGAGCCTGGGCGCCATGCGCAAGATCACCGAGGAGGGCGTGCACTTCGCCTCGCCCGTGAACGGCGACAAGCTCTTCATGTCGCCCGAGGTGAGCATGCAGATCCAGACCACGCTCAATTCCGACATCGTGATGCAGCTGGACGAGTGCACCCCGTACGAAACCAAGGGCCACCTGACCACCGAGCGCGAGGCGCGCACCTCGATGGAAATGAGCCTGCGCTGGGCGCAGCGGAGCCAAGACGAATTCCACCGCCTGAACAACCCCAACGCACTGTTCGGCATCGTGCAGGGCGGCATGTTCGAGAACCTGCGGGCCGAATCGCTCGACCGGCTGGTGGAGATGGATTTCCCCGGCTACGCCGTGGGCGGCGTTTCGGTGGGCGAGCCCAAGGACGAGATGCTACGCATCATGGCGCACACGCCGCACCGCCTGCCGGCGCACAAGCCGCGCTACCTCATGGGCGTGGGCACGCCCGAAGACCTGGTGGAAGGCGTGGCGCAGGGCGTGGACATGTTCGACTGCGTGATGCCCACGCGCAATGCGCGCAACGGCACGATCTTCACGCGGTACGGCGACCTGAAGCTGCGCAATGCGCGCCACAAGGCCGACCACCAGCCGCTCGACACCACCTGCACCTGCCATGCCTGTGCGGGCGCCGAGGGCGTGGCCTGGGACCAGGGCGGCCGCGGCGGCTTCAGCCGCGCGTACCTGCACCACCTGGACCGCTGCGGCGAGATGCTGGGGCCGATGCTCACCACCATCCACAACCTGCACTACTACCTGAACCTGATGCGCGAGGTGCGCGAATCGCTGGATGCGGGCCGCTTCGGCGAATTCCGCCGCCAGTTCGCGGCCGATCGCGCGCGCGGCGTGTAGCCTCGCGGCCCTGGCGCCCCCAGGCCTCGGGCGATGTCCGCTGCGGGACGGCGGTGGTATCCGGCCAGGCGCGCGCCCGCTACGATGGCGCCATGCTGACCGTCCACCACCTCGAAACCTCGCGCTCGCAGCGCGTCCTGTGGCTCCTGGAAGAACTGGGCGTGCCCTACGAACTCCGGACCTACCAGCGCGACCCGCGCACCCGCCTGGCGCCGCCGGAGCTGCGCAAGATCCATCCGCTCGGCAAGTCGCCGGTCATCACCGAAGGCGACGAGGTCATCGCCGAATCGGGCGCCATCATCGAAACCCTGGTGGACCGCTACGGCGCGCAGGCGCAGGGCGAACTCGCGCACCTGGAGCCCGCGCGCGGCACGCCCGAACGCCGCCAGTGCCGCTTCTGGATGCACTACGCCGAAGGCTCGCTGATGAACTGGCTGGTGATGAAGCTGGTCTTTCAGACGCTGCCCAGGCAGCCCATGCCGTTCTTCGTGCGGCCCATCGCGCGGGCCGTGTGCGGCAAGGCGGAGCAAAAGTTGGTGGACCCCAACCTGGCCACGGCCCTGGCCTTCATCGACGACCACCTGTCGCGCAACCCCTGGTTTGCCGGAGCCGACCTCACCATGGCCGATTTCCAGATGAGCTTTCCGGTCGAGGCGGCCATGAGCCGCGTGCAGAACGCCGACCGGCACACGCACCTGAAGGCCTACCAGGCCCGCATGCGGGCCCGCCCGGCCTACCAGCGGGCGCTGGCCAAGGGCGGCCCGGTGGTGATGGGCGGCTGAGGCGCCACGCCACCGGCATACCAGCGCCCTTTCAAGCCGATCCCCTAGAGCGGTCCCGCCGGGGCCGGGCCGCCGGCCAATGGCCCGGCGGCGTGCGGCACCACCGCCGCACTGGCGTCCGAGTCGCTGCCGGGCAGCAGCCCCCGGCCCGCACCTGCGCCGCAGGCATGGCAGAACCGGGCGAATGCGCTCTTGCGGGTGTTGCAAGCGCCGCAGTGGTCGAACAGCCCGATGCCGCAGTGGGGGCAGAAGTCGATGGTGGGGTCCTTCAGGTCCACCGGCCGCTCGCACCCCGGACACACGCCCTTGGCGAGGCGCGCCAGGGCGACGTCGTAGCTCAGCTCCTTGCGGCGCTCCTGATCGGGCAGCGCCTCGGCCCGTTTCTGGCGCTCCAGGTAGCGGTTGAGCGCCACGATGGCGTACCGCCCGACCAGCGCGGTCACGACGATGCCGACCACGTAGCGCACATAGCCGCCGTAGCTGGGCAGGTAGGGCACCAGCTCCACGAAGAACGCGAACAGCGCGAAGAAGATGAAGCCCCACACGAACGGCCAGTAGGTGCCCTTGCGCTTCTTCACGAAGAGCCAGCCGGCCACCACCAGCAGCGGCAGCGTGAGCGCCAGCCGGTACAGGAACACGCGCAGCTGCACCTTGCGCTGCTGCACGGCCATGCGCTCGTAGCCCTCCTTTTCCAGCGCGGCCAGGCGTTGCTGCGCGGCCGTGGCCGCCTGGCGCGCATCGAGCGCGGCCTGCTGCTGCGCTTCGACCGCCTGTTGGGTCTGGCGCTCGCGCAGCTGGAGCCGGTCCAGCGCCTGCGTGCGCTGCACCACTTCGGGGTTGTGTTCGGACTGCTGCGTGGCGCTGCGCGTGGCCAGCCAGTTGTTGAAGGTCTCGCGCTCCGCCGCGGTCTCGCTGCGCGACTTGGCGCGCTGCAGGCGGGCCTGGTCGAGCGCCGTCTCCGCGCTCTCCTCGGCCTGCTGCGCGTTGCGCACCTGGGCGCGCAGCGTCTCCGCGGCAGGGCGGTCCAGGAAATCGTCGAGCTGCAGCGTGGCCTCGACCTTGGGCAGGTCGTCCACGACGGTGCCGCCCAGCCCGATCAGGAAGCTGGCGAACACCAGCGACACCAGCCACAGGCCCCGGCGGAACCATTTTTCCGACAGGCGAAGGGATTTGCTCATGACCAGCTCCTCGGCATTGAAATACTATTAATTTGATAGCAACACAGACAATCAATATCCCGGCATCAGCGGCTTTTGACTATAAACCCGCGTTGGCGTCACGGCGGCGGCAGCGCCACCGGGGCCGATGCCAGTTGCGCGCGCTGCAGCCACGCCAGGGCGGAGTCCACGGTCACCGTGGCGATGCGGTTGGCAAAACGCTCGCTGTCCGGGTGGTCGTCGAACGCCACGTTCGCCGCCGTCACCCGCCCACCCAGCCGCGTGAGCGCGCCGACCTTGAGCACGGTCGGCTCGTAACCCTTGTAGCGCAGCCAGGCCTGCGCCTGATCGCGCCGGAGCACGGTGCCGGGCTCCATGGCCGCGGCCAGCGTCTCCAGCGCCCACTGGTTCGACTGCTGGTACTTCGTGCCCCAGGCGTAGCTCACCATGCTGTAGGGCCGCTGGTGCATGGCCGTGGCGCGCGTGCGGTCGGCGAGCACCGCCATCATCCGCTGCTGCACCTCGGGCGTGGGCACGGCCCACACGGCCTCGTAGCGCCACAGGTCGTCGAGAAAGAACTCGCCCAGCCCCTGCCGGTACACCACGCCCACCGCGGTGCCGCACTCGTTGAGCTTGTGCACCACGCGCCAGGGCCCCTGCGGCGTGCGGTAGGCCCAGCCCAGGTGCGAGTAGCGCAGCCCGTAACGGGACAGGTCCTGCCCCGCACGCGCCAGGACCACCACCTGGGTGCCCGAGCGGGCGTGCTCCGCGTCCAGGGCCCGGGCAGTGCGGGCGGCCAGATCCATGCCGCGCTCGATGAGCTGCGGGGTCGGCTTGCGCGCCTCGCAAGATCGGCCCGCGTGCGCGGCGCCGGTTCCGGCGAGAGCAACCGCCGCCAGGGCGGCCAGGGTCCGTCTGCGCATGGTCCGCCCCCTCACAGCCGCTCGTTGTAGAGCAGTGCACGGCCCAGGGCATTGGGCACGAAGGCCAGCGCCTCGCCCGCCACCGACAGGACGACGCCGGTGCCGATCACGCTGCAGGCCACCGCCGACCCCACGGCATGGACCGTGCCGGAGGCCGCGCGGCCGGCCACCTCCACGCTCACCTGCGCGCCATCGGACGCCCGCTCCAGCACATACACGGTACCGTTGGCCGACGCCTCCACGGCCTTCACGGTGAGGATCGCGCCCCCAACCGACAACGCGACGGGAACAGCCGCCACCGCCCCGGCGGCCGTGGACGCCACCGAAGCGGTGCCCACGACCGAGGCCACGGGCAGCAGCGACAGGCCGACGGACACCTCGCTCTGCGCATGCACGGCGCCTGCCGCCAGCGCAAAGGCCAGGCCGAAGCCCACGGCCCGGCGGGTCCAGGAAAAACGGAGGATCAGAGTCTCGATGCGCATGGTCTTTCTCCAGAAAAAGGGCGCGACAGCGGGGCCGCCGTGCGCGCAAGGGACGGCCGGGAAAGCGGGCACCGCGCCCGCTCCGGCCCCCGGGTTCACTCCGCCGTCGCCTTGCCCGCCTTGTCCGGGGCGGCGGCCGGTGCGGAAGGGGTGCCACCGGCTGGCATGGAGGCCTCGCGGCGACCTTGCCAGCGGGCGTCCGCCAGGTCCGCCTCGTGGCGGTCACGCAGCATCTTGGCCAGCGTGAAGGCAGTGGTGATCAGGTAGAGCCAGCTCACGCCCAGGAAAGCCTGGTAGGTGGGGTTGATGTCCATGCTCCACAGGCCCCAGCCCGTGAGGCCCACGGCCACCGCGAACGCGCCCCAGACGACCAGCTTGAACATCGGCGTGTCCGCACCGTGGCGCGTCTGGTTGTCCCGCACGAACTTCGCCAGCATGAACACGGCCGAGAGGCAAAAGACGTAACCCATCACCATGAAAGCCCGCTCCATGGCCACCCCTGGCAGCCATGCCAGCCCCACCGCGCAGCAGAACACGGCGATGCCGAACGAGACCCAGACCTGCAGGCGCCAGGCGGGCGTATCGCGCTGGATCAGGGGCGAAGGAGCGAAGGGGTGTGACATGGAGAGAAGGGCTTGCGGCCCGTGGTGGAACATGGGGCGGATCATGCGCAGGCCACCCGCCCCGGCGCGCCCTGGAATGCACGGGTGGCGGGCTTTCGGCTGCCTGGTATCGCGTGGCGATACTTTCCCTGCTTCCCCAGTCCCTCGGCGAGTGCCACAGCCGTGCGGATTGCGGTAATCTGCCGCCATCATTGGCTCTCCCTCCGAAGGACTCCGCATGCCTATCCAGAAGATCGCGGCCGCGTGCGCCCTGCTGTGCAGCGCCGGCTTCGCCTCCAGCGCCCTGGCCGGCGTCATCGCCGGCACGGGGGGCACGCCCTCCAGCAGCGTGATGGGCGCCACCGATGCCACCACCTATGCCATCGCCGAAAGCGGCCCCGGCCACAGCCTCGTGGTGCCTTACTTCACGGCGCAGAACGGGCAGATGACGGTGCTGCACCTGGTCAACACCGACTTGAACAACGGCAAGGCCGTGAAGCTGCGCTTTCGCGGCGCCAACAACGGCGATGGCCTGCTGCACATGACCGTGCTGCTGGCCCCCGGCGACGTCTGGACCGGCGCGGTGACGGCCGGTGCCAACGGCATCGCGCAACTCACCACCGCCGATGCGACCTGCACCTCGCCCCGGCTCGCGCCCGGCGTGGCGCAAGCCTTCGTGACCGAACGGCTCAACCCCCTGTGGACTGCCAACGTGCAGGCCAACCACACCCGCGAAGGCGCCATCGAGGCGATCGTGGCGGCCGACATTCCCGCCGCCGCCGTGTACGGCACGGGCCAGCAGGAGCGCTCCGCCCTCTTCACGGCCATCCGCCCGGTGAACGGCACGGCCCCCTGCACCGATGCGGCCTTGAACGGGGCGCTGCTGGAGGACACCAGCGCCGAGGCCACGGCCGCCTCCCGGGGCCTGGCCACACCCACGGGCGGCGTGGCGGGCACCTGGTACATCATCGACGTGCCCAACTCCACCACCTTCTCGGGGGCCGCCACCGCGATCCGCGCCGTCAACAACGCAGGCCGCAATGCACGGGGCAACTACGTGCTGTTTCCGCCCACCGCGCAGACCGTCACCGCGCCCGAGCGCTACACCGCCGACCCGCTGCTGGTCTCGGCCGGCTTCGCCACCCGCGTGAAGAACATCGACGGCGAAACCAGCGAGCCCACCAATGCGGCCGTCATCCAGGCGCGCTACTACGACCTGCCCGACCTGTCCACGCCCTACTACCTGCCGGCCGGCGAACGCAACGCGCGCAGGACGGCGGGGGACCTGTCGGCGCAACTGGCGGCCACCGAAGTGATGAACCAGTACGCCACCGACCCCTCCATTTCCGCCCGAACGGATTGGGTGCTGTCCATGCCCACCAAGCGCTACAGCGTGGCCTACGACTACAGCCAGCCCCCAGCGGTCGCCCGCGTGTATTCGGTGGTGCCGCCCTCGGACCTCGGCAGCCAGTATTTCTCGGGTGACGACACACAGGTCAAGACCAGCCCCGAGAGCGTGTGCAGCCAGTGGAACCTGACCTATTTCGACCGCCAGACCAGCACCAAGCTCGCCCTCAGCCCCGTGGTGGCCTGCGGCACGGTGGCCACGCTGGGCTTCCAGGAGGCGGGCCGCTCCGGCGTCTCGGCCTCGATCACCGCGCAGCCCCGATCGGACGCCTTCGTGTCCGGCTGGGCCAGCATCGCCACCAATGCGTCGGATGGCCGCCCCATCATCGGCGCCGCACTGCTCAAGCTCACCAACCCCAATGCCACACCTGGCGTCGCGGGCAATTACGGCCTGACCATGCCGCACATGTATAAAGCGCCCTGAGCGCACGCAGGGCGGCGGCCGATTGAGGCCGCCATCGGCCCGGCGCTCGGAACGGGTTCACGATCCTTGCCGGAGCCGCCGGGCACCATCGCACGGCATGGCTCCCATCCTCAGCGCGGTGGTTTCGATTTGCGGGTGGCCTGCTGCATGCAGCGGCCGCCCAGGGCGGGCCTTTGGCCCCGCCCCACCACCACCGTGCCGACCCCATCGCGTGACAGGTTGCCTTTGCGCGGCCCATGGGCGATGCGGAGACGTTCCCACCTGCCATCCCAATCACAGGAGAAACCGTGAAAGTCAAAACCATTTCCGGGGCGGTCAGCGCCCTGCTCGGCACGCTGGCCATGGCCGGCGTAGCACACGCAGGCGTGATCGCCGGCACCGGCGCCACGCCTTCCAGCACGCAGTTGGGCGGGACCGATGCCATCAGCTTCAAGGTGGCCGAAGGCCAGGCAGGCCATGCGCTGCTGGTGCCCTACTTCACGGCGCAGAACGGCCAGATGAGCGTGCTGCACCTGGTGAACACCGACCTCGACAACGGCAAGGTGGTGAAGGTGCGCTTTCGCGGCGCCAACAACGGCGACAGCCTGCTGAGCGTGCACGTGCTGCTGTCGCCCGGCGATGTGTGGACCGGAGCAGTGACGGCCGGTGCCGACGGCCTGGCGCAGCTGACCACCACCGACCGCAGCTGCACGCTGCCGCACCTCGCGCAGGGTGTGGCGCAACCGTTCTCCACGGGCCGGCTGGACCCCGCATGGACCCCCGAGGTGATGGCGGCCAACACCCGCGAGGGCGCCATCGAGGCCATCGTGATGGCCGACGTGCCGCAGGCGGCCCTCTATGGCCCCAACGGCGCCAGCCAGTCGGTGCTGTCCGTTGCCATTCAACAGGTGAAGGAGGTCGCGCCCTGCTCCGAGTCCGTGCTCAATGCCGCCCTGATGCAGGACACGAGCAGCGAAGCCGTCGCCGCCAGCCGCGGCCTCGCGGCCCCCAGCGGCCAGCTCAGCGCCACCTGGTACGTCATCGACGTGCCCGGCTCCACCACGTTCTCCGGCGCAGCCACGGCCATCCAGGCCATCAACAACACGGGCCTGCCGGCGCGCGGCAACTACATGCTGTTCCCTCCCACGGACACGGCGGTCTCGCAGCCGGAGCGCTACACCGCCGACCCCCTGCTGGTGTCCGCAGGCCTTGCCACGCGCAACAAGGACGCGCAGGGCAACACCGCATTCCCGACGACGGCGGCAGTCGTTCTGGCCCGCTACAACGACCTGCCCGACCTCTCCACGCCGGTCTACCTGCCTGCCACAGCAGACAGCGCACGGGCCACCGCCGGCGATCTCTCCCGGCTGCTGGCCGTGCGCGAGTTCAAGAACCAGTACGTTCTCGACGACTCCATCTCCGCCCGCACCGACTGGGTCGTGGCGACCCCCACCAAGCGGTACAGCGTGGCCAAGGACTACAGCCAGTCGGACCCATCGAACCAGCGCGTCTATTCCCTCGTGCCACCCAGCGGCGGCGGCGAGCAGTACTTCCATTCGCTCAACACCCAGGTCCGCGACGGCGTGTGCAGCCGGGGCGGCAGCTGGAGCTTCCGCATGGGCTCGCGCGATGGCAGCCTCACCCCGGAAAGCGTGATTTCAGACGCGGCATCGCAACCCGAAAGCTGCGGCGCACTGTCCGTGCTTTCGTTCTCGGACACCCGGTCGGCCGTTTCTTCGTCCGTGGCCCGCAAGACGCTGCAAGGAACGTTTTCCAACGGCTGGGCCATCTTCCGGATGCCCGACGCGAGAGGCATTCCCCTCATCGGCACTGCGTTCACCAAGCTGAGCAACCCCAGCGCAACACCCGGCGTGGCGGCCAACTATGGGCTGACCTTTCCGCATGTCGTGAAGGCGCCCTGACCCCCTGAGGCAGCCTCCCGTGACCTCCGCCCCGGCGGTGGTCACGCCCCAGGCATTCCAATGGCGGCTGCGTGGTGGATGAGCCGCGCCGCTCGCAGCGAAGCCATCCGGGCCGATCTTCCCGCCTTGCCGCGCGCCGCCGGCCTTCCGGCCCCGCGTCAGATCGCCATGGGCAGTTCGGTCGTCGAGAGCACGTTGCGGATCACCATGAACGAGCGCACCTGCCGCACGCCTGGCAGGTAGAGCAGCTGCTCCGCATGCAGGCGGTTGAAGCTCTCGCTGTCCTTGGTGCGCACCAGTAGAAAATAGTCGAACTCGCCCGTCACCACGTGGCATTCCATGCAGCCCGAGATCTTGGCGGCGGCCTTCTCGAACTCGGCGAACGACTCGGGCGTGGAGCGGTCCAGCACCACGCCGATCATCACCAGCATGCCCGCGCCCACGGCGCGCGGATTGAGCAGCGCCACCACCCCGTCGATCAGCCCCAGGCGCTTGAGGCGCTCCACGCGCCGCAGGCAGGCAGGCGCGCTCAGGTGGACCTTGGCCGCCAGCGCCACGTTGGAGACCGAAGCATCGCGCTGCAGGGCCCGCAGGATGGCCTTGTCGGTGCGGTCCAGTTCGCCGGTGAGATCGGCGGCGGGTGCCGGCATCGCAGGCTTTCTTAATTTTGTTGCGCACATGAATGATTTCCCGCAATGAATTCGAAATAAACAGGCTTCACAGCCTTTTTCAGGCCGATTTTCAATCCATTTTTGCAACCCTGTTGCGCCCACATTTTCCTACCATTCCAGGCAACGGACTGCCCTTGTCGGTTGCCCCTGCCACTGCGCGGCAGCGGCAATCCACCGCGGCGCCGGAGCCCCGCCCCCATGCCCTTCCCTTTGCCAGGATGCTTCCCATGAACTTGCAGAAATTCCCCCGCCATTCGCTGACCTTCGGCCCCACGCCCATCCAGCCGCTGCCGCGCCTGTCCGCCCACCTGGGCGGCAAGGTCGATCTGTACGCCAAGCGCGAGGACTGCAACTCGGGCCTGGCCTTCGGCGGCAACAAGACGCGCAAGCTCGAATACCTCATTCCCGAGGCGATCGAAGGCGGCTACGACACGCTGGTGTCCATCGGCGGCATCCAGTCCAACCAGACGCGCCAGGTGGCCGCCGTGGCCGCACACCTGGGCATGAAGTGCGTGCTGGTGCAGGAGAACTGGGTGAACTACTCCGACGCGGTGTACGACCGCGTGGGCAACATCGAGATGAGCCGCATCATGGGCGCCGACGTGCGGCTGGACGCCGCGGGCTTCGACATCGGCATCCGCCCGAGCTGGGAGCAGGCCATGGAGGATGTGCGCAAGGCCGGCGGCAAGCCGTTTCCCATTCCCGCGGGCTGCTCCGAGCACCCCAAGGGCGGCCTGGGCTTCGTCGGCTTCGCCGAAGAAGTGCGCCAGCAGGAAAAGGAACTGGGTTTTCAGTTCGACTACATCGTCGTGTGCTCGGTCACGGGCAGCACGCAGGCCGGCATGGTGGTGGGCTTCGCGGCCGATGGCCGGGCGGACAAGGTGATCGGCATCGATGCATCGGCCAAGCCGGAGCAGACCCGCGCGCAGATCCTGCGCATCGCGCAAAACACAGCGAAGCTGGTGGAACTGGGCCGTGACATCACCGAAGCCGACATCGTGCTGGACACGCGCTACGGCGGCCCCGAATACGGCCTGCCCAGCGAGGGCACGCTGGAGGCGATCCGCCTGTGCGCGCGCCAGGAGGCCATGCTGACCGACCCGGTCTATGAAGGCAAGTCGATGCACGGCATGATCGAGATGGTGCGCAACGGCGAATTTCCGGCAGGCTCCAAGGTGCTGTATGCCCACCTGGGCGGCGTGCCCGCCCTGAACGCCTACAGTTTCCTTTTCCGCAACGGTTGATCACCCCCCAGGAGAACGCAGCACCATGACACGACTCGGCTGGCCCGGCGCCACCCCCTTGCCCGATACGCTCGACCCCGGGGAAGTCCAGGAATGGTGCGATGCGCTCGACGGCCTGCTGGCCGCCTGGGAGCCCCGCCAGGGGCGCGAGCGGGCCGCGGCGCTGCTCGACGCGTTGCTGGCCCATGCGCGCCAGCGCGGGCTGCAATGGAGCCCGGCCGGGATCACCTCGTACCTCAACACCGTGCGGGTGGAGGAACAGCCGCCCTACCCGGGCGACCCGCAGATCGAGCAGCGGCTATCGGCCATAGTGCGGTGGAATGCGCTGGCCATGGTGGTGCGGGCCAATGCCGCGCAGGGCGAGCTGGGCGGCCACATCGCCAGCTACGCCTCGGCGGCGGACCTGTTCGAGGTGGGCTTCCACCATTTCTTCCATGCGCGCACCGAGCAGCACGGCGGCGACCTGGTGTATTTTCAGCCGCACTCCGCGCCCGGCGTGTATGCGCGCGCCTACCTGGAAGGCCGGCTGAGCGAAGACTCCCTGCGCCACTACAGGCAGGAACTGGCCGCCGAGGCCAGGGGCATCCAGGGCCTGACCTCCTACCCCCACCCCTACCTGATGCCGGATTTCTGGCAGTTTCCCACCGGCTCGATGGGCATCGGCCCGATCAAGGCGATCTACCAGGCGCGCTTCATGCGCTACCTGGCCGACCGGGGCCTGTGCGACACGGCGGGCCGCAAGGTCTGGGGCTTCTTCGGCGACGGCGAGATGGACGAGCCCGAATCCATCGCTGCGCTCACCCTCGCCGCGCGCGAGGGGCTGGACAACTGCATCTTCGTCATCAACTGCAACCTGCAGCGCCTGGACGGCCCGGTGCGCGGCAACGGCCGCATCGTGGACGAGCTGGAATCGCTGTTCACCGGCGCCGGCTGGAACGTCGTGAAATGCCTGTGGGGTTCCGAATGGGACGCGCTGCTGGCGCGCGACCACGGCCACGCGCTGGCCCGGGCCTTCGCGCAGACGGTGGACGGCGAGTTCCAGACCCTGAGCGCGAACGACGGCGCCTTCAACCGCCGCCACTTCTTCGGCAAGAGCCCCGAGCTGCAAGCCCTGGTGGCCCACCTGTCGGACGACGACATCGACCGCCTGCGCCGCGGCGGGCACGACCCGGCCAAGGTGCATGCCGCCTTCGCGCGCGCGGCCGGCCACACCGGCCAGCCCACCGTGGTGCTGGCCAAGACCATGAAGGGCTACGGCATGGGCAGCGTGGGCCAGGGCCGCATGACCTCGCACCAGCACAAGAAGCTGGGCGCCGACGAACTGCTGGCCTACCGCGACCGCTTCCACCTGCCACTGACCGACGAAGAGGCCCGCACCGCCGCCTTCTGCAAGCCCGCCGACGACAGCGCCGAGATGCGCTACCTGCACGACCGCCGCCAGGCGCTGGGCGGCTACCTGCCCGCACGCCGCGCCCGGGCGCCCGAAGTGGCCGTGCCGCCGCTGCCGGCCACCGGTGGCTTTGCGCTGGAGGCCGACGGCAAGGCCATGAGCACCACCATGGCCTTCGTGCGCCTGATGGGCAACCTGCTGAAGGACGAGGCGCTGGGGCCGCGCGTCGTGCCCATCGTGGCCGACGAGGCCCGCACCTTCGGCATGGCGGGGCTGTTCCGTCAGGTCGGCATCTATGCGCCGTTCGGCCAGCTCTACCAGCCCGAGGACAACGCCTCGATGCTGGTGTACCGGGAAGAAAAATCCGGCCAGATCCTGGAAGAAGGCATCACCGAGGCCGGCGCGCTGGCCTCGTGGACGGCGGCGGCCACCAGCTATTCGACGCACGGGCTGTCGATGCTGCCGTTCTACATTTTCTACAGCATGTTCGGCTTTCAGCGCGTGGGCGACCTGATCTGGGCCGCGGCCGACCAGCGGGCGCGGGGCTTTCTCATCGGCGCCACCTCGGGCCGCACCACGCTGGGCGGCGAGGGGCTGCAGCACCAGGACGGCAGCAGCCACCTGATGGCCTCCACCATTCCGAACTGCCGCGCCTACGATCCGGCCTTCGCGGGCGAACTGGCCGTGATCGTGGACCACGGCATGCGCCGCATGGTCGAGGCGCAGATCGACGAATTCTTCTACATCACCGTCACCAACGAGAACGTGGCCAACCCCAGCCTGCCCGCCGACGCGCACGACGGCGTGGTGCGCGGCATGTACCGGCTGCGGCAGGGCGCACCGGCGCTGGCGCACCGCGTGCAGCTCTTCGGCAGCGGCGCCATCCTGGGCGAGGTGCTCAAGGCCGCCGACCGGCTGGAGCAGCAGCACGGCGTGGCGGCCGATGTGTGGAGCGTGACGAGCTACGTGGAACTGGCGCGCGAGGGGCAGGCCTGCGAGCGCGGCTGGCGCCAGGGCGAGCGCGATGCGGTGGGCAGCTGGTTCGAGCAGCAACTGGCGACCACGTCCGGGCCCATCGTCGCCGCGAGCGACTACGTGGTGGCATTGCCCGAGATGGTGCGCGCCTTCGTGCCGCCAGGCCGGCGCTATGTGACGCTGGGCACCGACGGCTTCGGCCGCAGCGACTCGCGCGCCGCCCTGCGGGCGCACTTCGCGGTGGATGCCGATGCCATCGTGCAGGCCAGCCTGCGCGCCCGCGAGGAGGACGACACCGACGAGGCGTCGGCCGAGCAGCGGCGGCTGCAGGGCCTGGCCTCGCTCGCCGTCACCTGAGGCGGCGCGCCCCGCCTTCGCGGCGGGGCCTCCGCAATGACAGCCTTCAGTGGGCCAGCAGGCCCGCCACCCGTTCGCGCAGCAGATCGGGCTGCACCAGCGTGGCCGGCACGGCCGGCCCGACGTTCAGGCCCACCCGGTTGAACAGGCCGCGCCGGAAGGGCCGCGCCATCGCGGTGCCGCGCTCGATGCGGCTGAAATACGAGCCCCACAGGTTGGTCAGCGCCATCGGGATCACCGGGGGCGCCACGCCTTCTTCGCGGGCGCTTTCGAGGATCTTCATGATGCCGCCCTTGAACGGCTGCAGTTGCCCGTCGCGCGTGATACCACCCTCGGGAAAGATCGCCAGCAAATCCCCTTCCCGCAGCACCTGGGCGGCGCGCTCGAACGCCGCGGCATAGACCGCCGGATCGTCCTTTTGCGGGGCGATGGGAATGGCCTTGGCCAGGCGGAACAGCCAGCCGAGCACCGGCACGCGGAAGATGCGGTGGTCCATCACGAAGTAGATCGGGCGCGGGCTGGCCGCCATGAGCAACACCGCGTCCACGAAGCTCACATGGTTGCACACCAGGATGGCCGCGCCCTGGGTGGGCAGGTGCTCGTCGCCCCGGATCCTGAAGCGGTAGACGAAGCGCGAGGCCACCCACGCCACGAAGCGCAGCAGGTACTCGGGCACCAGCAGGAAGATGTAGAACGCCACGATGGCGTTGGCAATGCCCGTGAACAGGAAGATCTGCGGCACCGAGAAGCCCGCGCCCAGCAGCGCGCCGGCGATGAGCGAGCTGCCGATCATGAACAGCGCGTTCAGGATGTTGTTGGCCGCGATGATGCGCGCCCGGTGCGTGGGCTGGCTGCGCATCTGGATCAGGGCATACATGGGCACGCTGTACAGGCCGGCGAACAGGCTCAGCAGCGCCAGGTCGGCCATCACGCGCCAGTGCGCGGCCTGCGCCACGAAGGCGCCCAGCCCCATCTCGGGCGCGGGTGGCAGGGAGCGGGAGGCGAAGTACAGGTCGATGGCGAACACGCTCATGCCGATGGCGCCCAGCGGCACCAGGCCGATCTCCACGTGCCGACGGCTCAGCACCTCGCACAGCAGCGAGCCCACGCCGATGCCCACCGAGAACACCACGAGCAGCAGCGAGGCCACGTGCGCATCGCCGTGCAGCACCTCCTTCGCGAAGCTCGGAAACTGCGAGAGGAACACCGCGCCGAAGAACCACATCCAGCTGATGCCCAGCAGCGAGCGGAACACCACGGGGCTCGCGTGCGCGAGCTTCAGGTTGCGCCAGGTCTCGGTCACCGGGTTCCAGTTGATCGACAGGCCCGGGTCGGTGGCCGGCACGCTCGGGATGAACTGCGCCACCGCGCGCCCGGCCAAGGCCAGCAGCACGCAGGCCGCCGCCACCCAGGCATGGCCAATGTCCGGCACCGCCACCAGCAACCCGCCCGCCACCTGGCCCAGCAGGATGGCGACGAAGGTGCCCATCTCCACCATGCCGTTGCCACCCGTCAGCTCGCGCTCATCCAGCACCTGGGGCATGTACGCGAACTTGACCGGCCCGAACAGCGTGGAATGCAGCCCCATGAGGAAGGTGCACGCCAGCAGCACGGCGGCGCTGGAGGCGAGGAACCCCCAGGCCGCCACCAGCATGATGGCGATCTCCAGGTTCTTCACGAAGCGGATCATGCGGGTCTTGTCGAACTTGTCCGTCAGCTGCCCCGACGTGGCCGAAAACAGCAGGAAGGGCAGGATGAACAGCGCGCCGATCACCAGGCCGGCCATGGACGGCGGCATCCACGACACGCTGAGCTGGTAGGTCACCATCACCGTGAAGGCGAACTTGAACAGGTTGTCGTTCGCCGCGCCGGCGAACTGCGTCCAGAAGAAGGGTGCGAAGCGGCGCTGGCGCAGCAGGGCGAACTGGTTGGGGTGCGACGGCTCGGCCGCGCGGGGGTGGTCGGCCATGCGGGCCTGTTCTTGGCTCATGCCGTGCTCCTGTGTGGAATGGTTCTTCAGACGCGTCGCGCCGCGGCGCCAGGCTGGGCCCCCTCGTCCGCGCTGGCGGCGATTGTGCCCCGGCGCAGGCCCGTTGCGGCCGCCGCCGGGCGGCGCCAGGGCACCGCCCGCACGCACTGGGCCCAGTAGGCGCCCGGCAGTGGGGCGCGGCGCGGTGCCAGCGCTGCGATCACCGGCCATGCGGCCAGGGCCGCCGCCACGTGCTTGAGGCTGTGGCCCGACACCCAGCCGCCCGTCCAGCCGAACACCGCGTGGTCGCCCAGTTCCAGCAGCTTGGCCAGGGCATACCAGCCGATCACGGCCACCAGCGACAGGGGCGGTCGGCCGGACCGCGCCGGCACCATCGCCAGCGCCGCGACCAGCAGCATGCCCCCGCCCTGCAGCACGCCCCAGGGCAGCACCTGCCCCGCCGTGCCCCAGGCCCGCAGCGACCACGCGCCCGCCAGCGGCACCACACAGGCCAGCACCCAGGCGGGCCGCGCACCCATGCGCCCATCGACCGCCAGACCCAGCAGCCCGGTGAAGGCCACCAGCATGCCCATGCGGTCCCACAGCAGCGTGATGTCGTGCGGCACCGCGTGGTACAGCGCCGAGGCGCCGGCCGTGAGCAGCAGGCCCGAGAAAAAGATCGCCGCCATCACCGCCGTGGTGGTGCGGCCGGTGCCGGCCGCCTGCGCCGCCCCCTCGCCGCACCCGCCAGCCTTGCCGCTGCGCACCCACTGCACCAGGCGCCGCACGCCCAGCAGCCCCATGAGGGCGAACGGCAGGTTGGTGAGCACGTCCATGGCATGCGCGATGCCCCACAGCGTGCGCTGGTCGGCAAAGGCATGCTGGTGCGGGTCCGCCGCCACCTGCGGGCCCCAGGCGCCCACGGCGGCCAGCACCGCCAGGGCGCCATACAAGGCCCACTCGGCCGGGGCCGGACGCGAGAGGAAGGCGCGGAAAAAAGAACGGGTGGACGACGGCATGGACGAAACTCCGGAAGGCAGCGGGATGGAACGGGGGACGGGATGGGGAATGGAACGCAGTCTCTACGCCCTCGCCACGCCAGGGCGCACGAAACGCGCCCAGACCCATCGCCGGCCACGCCGGGTATCCATAATCGATACCCATGAGCACCACTGCCGACCTCGTTGCCGCCCTCAAGAAGGAACTCAAATCCGCGCAGATGACCTATGCGGACCTGGCCCAGGCCCTGGGAATGGCCGAGTCCAGCGTCAAGCGCATGCTGGCCAAGGGCGACATGCCGCTGTCGCGCATCGATGCGATCTGCCGGGCGCTGGCGCTCGACTTCGCCGATCTGGCGCGGCGCGTGGCCGACAGCCAGCCGTTGCTCAAGGAACTGAGCCAGGCGCAGGAAACGGCCGTGGTGGCCGACAAGAAGCTGATGCTCATGGCGATCTGCGTGCTGAGCCAGTGGACGCTGGAGCAGATCGTGACCACCTACCGCCTGAGCGAGGCCGAGGGGGTGAAGTACCTCGCGCAGCTCGACCGCATCGGCATCATCGAATTGCGCCCCCTGAACCGCTACCGCCTCAAGCTCGCCAAGACCTTCCGCTGGCGCCCCCACGGCCCGGTGATGCACTACTTTCGCGACCATGCGCTGCTCGACTACTTCGCCGGGAGCTTCGACGGCCCGGGCGAAGGCGTGCTGCTGGTGCACGGCGCGATCAGCCGCAGCCTGGCGCCGGCCTTCTGGGAGCGCATGCAGCGCGTGGCGCACGATTTCGCGCAGCAGCACTTGGCCGACCAGCGCATGCCCGAGCGCGAACGCGAGGGCTACACCGTCCTGCTGGCGCTGCGCAGCTGGGAGTTCGATGTGTTCACCAGCATGCGGCGCTGAGCGCGCCGCCCTTCGTTTCCGGTCCACCGCTCCACCACCCGATGCACACCATGCCCCATCCTCCAACAATCACCGCCGTCGCGGTGCCACCCGGCAGCGCCATTGCATCGGCGCTGCCCGGTGCCTACTTCGCCGACAGCTACGAAGCCACCGACCCCGAGCCCGCAAGCAGCGCGCTGCAGGCCTGGCTGTCCACCCTGGCCCACGTGCCCGGCTGGACGAACCGGCTCATGGCGCTGCGCAACCGGCTGGTGCGGCTGGCAGGCCTGAAGGACCTGGGAGCGCTCGGTGGCGATGCCGCCCACCCGCTGCGCGAAGCCGCCAGCTACCGGGTGGGCGACCGCGTGGGCATCTTCCGGATCCGGCACCTGACCGAGGACGAAGTGGTCATGGGTCAGGACGACCGCCACCTCGACGTGCAGGTGTCGCTGACCAAGCGGCAACCGGCGGAGGGGCCGCCCCGCATCGCCCTGAGCACCGTGGTGCATGTGCACAACACACTGGGCCGGGTGTACATGGCGCTGGTCGTTCCGTTCCATCGGCGCATCGTGCGCACCCTGCTGGCGCGCTACGCCGCCCGGTAAGGCGCGGGCCCTCGCCCCTGCCCAGCCGGAAACACCCGGTCACAACACTTCGCGCCGCGGCGACACCGGCTTGACGTTGGCGGATCACGATGGAGGTGCTGAAAAAAACACACAGCGCTTTTCCAAAGGAGATCGTCATGACCCGCAAGACCATTGCCCTCACCGCCGCCACGCTGGCCCTCGCCGCGATGGGCTCCGTCACCACCGTGGCACGGGCAGCCACCAGTGCCACCGTGATCGTGCAGTCTGGCGGACCGGTGTACCGGCAGCCCGGGCCCGTGATGGTGCAGTACCAGGCACCGCCCCCGCCCCGCCGTGAGGCCGTGCCGCCCCCGCGCCGCGGCATGGTGTGGGAGACGGGCCATTGGGAATGGCGTGGCCATCGCCATGTCTGGGTGGCCGGCCACTGGGTCCGCGCCCGCCCCGGCTATGTCTATCGCCAGCCGGCCTGGGTGCAGCACGACGGCCGCTGGGAGATGCGCCGCGGCGGCTGGGACCGCGACGGCGACGGCGTGCCCAACCGCCAGGACCGCCGCCCGGACAACCCGAACCGGTACTGAGCCACGCGGGGCCCGCGCGGCCCCGCGCCCGCCGCATTCACCCCATGGCGGCGGCGCGCCCCCGGCCCATATGCATATGGCGCGCGGCGCATGAACGCTTGCCCACAATGGCGCATCGGTTCTCACCCCGCGTTCAGCGCCCCTCTGCCATGCCGCTCCTCTTTCCCATCACCCACCGCGCCACCCGCCGCATCGCCGCCGCCCTGGCCTGCGCCGCGGCCGCCACCTTCAGCTTCGCCGCCCACGGCGAAGCGGCCGGCTGGCCCCGGCAACCCATCACCCTGATCCTGGGCTTTCCGGCAGGCTCGGGCATCGACGTCGTCGCCCGCGCGTTGCAGGAGCCCCTGGGCCAGAAGCTCGGGCAGCCCATCGTCATCGACTACAAATCGGGCGCGGCCGGCAACATCGCCAGCGAGTTCGTGGCCCGCGCCCGGCCCGACGGCTACACGCTGGCCTTCGGCACCGCCGCCACGCATGGCAGCAACGCCGCGCTCTACCCGAAGCTGCCCTTCGACGTGGAGAACGACTTCGTCCCCGTGGGCCCGCTGATCGACGTGTCGAACGTGCTCACCATCAACCCCGACGTCATCGACGCGAAGACGCTCCAGGAGTTCGTCGCGCTGGTGAAAGCCCACCCCGGCAAGTACAACTACGCCTCCACCGGCAACGGCGCCGGCACGCACATGGCCTTTGCCGAATTCAATGCGCGCCTGGGCCTGGACATGGTCCACGTGCCCTACAAGGGCGGCCCCGAAGCCATCACGTCGGTGGTGCGCGGCGAGACCTGCTGCATCATGAACCAGGTGCAGACCGTGTTGCCGCACTACAAGTCCGGCAAGGTGCGCCTGCTGGGCGTGACCACCTCCAAGCCCGTGGCCGCCGTCAAGGAGGTGCCCACCATCGCCTCCAGCGGCCTGCCGGGCACGCAGGGCTTCGACAGCTCGATCTGGTTCGGCCTCTTCGCGCCCAAGGGAACGGACGCCGCCGTGGTGCAGAAACTCAACACCGCCCTGCGCCAGGTGCTCGAGCAGCCCGAGGTGCGCGAGCGCTTCGAATCGCAGGGCAACGCCGTGCGCATCGAGACCCCCGCGCAGTTCCGCCAGACCGTCCACACCGACCGCGCCAAGTGGGCCCAGGTGGTGAAGGACGCCCGGATCCGCATCGACTGACCGCACGGCCCGGCCCCCTTCGCCGCGCACCGGGTTGGCGCGGCGCGGCTTCGCTGCTACGATGCACCCCGCAGGAGAGCGAACGGCCCCCGGGCCGTTCCACCGAAGGCGCAAACTCCCATACACGCTCAGGTCCCGTACTGCACCACCATCAAAGCCGTCTGGAGAGCCGCCATGCATGCCATGGCGCACCGAAGGAGCAAGCCCCTCGCCGTGTTGGCGCAGGGTGAATCTCTCAGGTACCAAGGACAGGGGGAGCGGCAGCACGGCAGATCGCCGTCGGCTGCACGCTATCGATTCAATAGCACCACGCCGGCGATCTGCTTGCGCAAACCTTCCAAAAGGCTTGTGAATCATGCGCGTGATCGTTCTCGGTGCCGGCCTGCTCGGCACCACCTCCGCCTATTTCCTGCAACAACTCGGCCACGAAGTGACCGTCATCGACCGCCAGGGCGTGCCCGGTGCGGAAACCAGCTTCGCCAACGGCGGGCAGATCTCGGTGAGCCATGCCGAGCCCTGGGCCAACCCCGGTGCGCCGTTCAAGGTGCTGCAATGGCTGGGCCGCGAAGACGCCCCCCTGCTCTTTCGCCTGCGCGCCGACATGCGCCAGTGGCTGTGGGGCCTGCAGTTCCTGCGCGAATGCACGCCGGCCCGCACGCGGCACAACATCGAGCAGATCGTGCGCCTGGGCACCTACAGCCGCGACACGCTGCAGCAGCTGCGCCGCGATACGGGCCTCCAGTACGACCAGCGCACGCAGGGCATCCTGCACTTCTACACGAGCGCCCGGGAGTTCGATGCCGCGCTCGCCCCCGCCGAACAGATGCGCGCCCTGGGCTGCGAGCGCCGCGTGGTCAGCGCCGACGAGGCCGTGCGGCTGGAACCCGCGCTCGCCCACATCCGCCCGCAACTGGCCGGCGCCACCTACACGGCCGAGGACGAATCGGGCGACGCCAACACCTTCACGCGCGAGCTGGCCCGGCTGGCGCAGGCGGCGGGCGTGCAGTTCCGTACCGGCTGCCACATCACGGCGCTGCGCACGGCAGGCGGCGCCATCGACCATGCCGAGATCACCAACGCGGAAGGCCGCTTCGAACGCGTGCGGGGCGATGCCTACGTGCTGGCCATGGGCTCGTTCAGCCCGCTGCTGGCCGAGCCGCTGGGCCTGCGCCTGCCCATCTACCCGGCCAAGGGCTATTCGGTCACGATGCCCGTGCGCGATGCCTCGGCGGCCTACGAGGTGAGCCTGACGGACGATGAATTCAAGCTCGTCTTCTCGCGATACACCAGCGAGCGCGGCGACCGGCTGCGCATCGCCGGCACGGCGGAACTCAACGGCTACCAGCGCGACTTGAACCCCGTGCGCTGCGAGGCCATCGTGCGCCGCGTGGAAGAACTCTTTCCCGGCGCGGGCGACACGCGCCAAGCCCAGTTCTGGACCGGGCTGCGCCCTGCCACGCCCAGCAACGTGCCGCTGATCGGCAAGACGAAGATCGGCAACCTGTTCCTCAACACGGGCCACGGCACGCTGGGATGGACGCACGCCTGCGGCTCGGGCCGCTCCATCGCCCGCATCGTGAGCGGGCTGGCGCCGGAAGTGGACTTCGCCTTCACCGGCATGCCGCGCACGGCCGCGCCCGCGCTCCTGCCGGTGACCTGAAGTCCATTGCTATTATTTTTATAGCTGTCACCGCATGATTTTCTAGGGCGTGAGGCCAAAAAGGCCCAAAATCCAGTTGCCCCCCGGAAGGGGGCGCACGGCCTGCGGGCATGCCGGCGCGGGGCCTCCCGCGGTCACCGGGCTCAGGCCGGCGCGTGCTCGCTGGTGAAGACCGTGAGCACGCCGGTGTAGCCGTACAGCCGGTGGTGTGCAATCTCGCCACCGGCGAAGAACCCCACCAGCGGCACGTCGCCCAGCGCATGGCGCACGATCTGCAGCTCCGCGCTGGGCCCGCCGAAATGCGGGCCGCCGCGGCCGGAGCAACTCACGTAGATCGCGCCCACGATGTGCCGCTGCACCGGCGCGCGCGCGGCCCCGTCGGCACCGCCGCCCAGGGCCTGCGCCAGCGCGCGGCGCTCGCTGTCGGCGGACGGTGCGGGCAGGGTCTCGGCCTCCTCGGGCGTGAGCTCCTCGCGGATCTCGGCGCAGATGCGCATCAGGTCGGCGCGGGCCGCCGCCACGTTGCGCTGGCAGAACGCCAGGCGCATGCCCTCTTCCACCTGGTCGGCCAGGGCCACGCCCCGGCGCGTGGCGTCGAGCCCCACGATGTGGCGCACCCGGGTGTCCGTGCCGAAATGCCCGGCCCGGCCGAGCGGCTGCACGCCGGCATCCACCAGGCCCGCGAGCGTGGCCCGCACTTCGCGCAGCGCGGGCTGCGGGTCACCGTCCAGCGAGATGTGCAGCGTGTCCAGCAGCGCATCCAGCGCCGGCTGGCCGTCGAGCGCCAGCACCACGTTGTCCTGCGCCTCGGTGATGGTGCACAACGGCCCCACGGGCTGGCAACCCTGCGTGACGCGCGACAGCAGGCTCACGCCCTCGCTGAAGGCCACGCCCGACAGTCCGCCGTCGAACACGCCGCGCGCGCCGCCCTGCCCCGCGATGTTGCCGTTGCCGCCCACGGCGAACTGCACGCTCGCGTTGCGGCTGGCCGACAAGCCGCCGAACAGGTAGCCGGTGGCCGTGCGGTCGGCCATTTCATCGATCAGCTCGGCCAGGTCGGGCGTGCGGCCGTCCGCGTGCACGAGCGCCGTGTGCGCGACGAACCCGCTGGCCGCATTGCGCGCCAGCGGCGCCACGCCGGAGAACACGCGGTACTGGTCGGACCGCAGGTCCAGCAGCATGACGGACAGCGCCGGCTCGTCGAAGTATTCAGCGTTGTTGGCCGCCACGCCCACGCCCACGGTGCCGCTCCAGTCGGTCACCTCGGGCAGTTCGGCCGACACGAAGTCGAGCAGGGCCTGCGCCTCGTCCGCATAGTGGTCGGTGATGTAGAGCACCCCCAGGGTGGGCGCGCTGGCGTACTGCGGCAGCGCCATCTGCGCGCGCAGTTGCGCCAGCACCAGCGCGGCCGCCATGCGCCACTGGGGATGGGTGGCGTGGCCGTTGGGAAAGAGTTTCATGGTCGGAGGCAAAGGTCGCGGCGGCCCGCTGCGCGGGCGGCCATGTCGGACAGGAAAGTGCGGGGGGATGCAGTCACGGGCCCGTCCGCTTGCGCGGTGCGGCGGACTTGGCCGCGGCCGGCGCGGCAGCGCGCCGCGCCGCAGAAGGGGGAGCCCCCACGGGCTTCCTGGCGGCGGCCTTTTTCGGCGCAGCGGCCGGCCGGGTGCGCGGGGCTGCGGTGCGGGCTGAGGCAGGGGCCGCGGCCGGCTTGCGGCTGCGGGCGGTTGGCGCCTTGGCATCCTGCGGCGCCTGGGCCATGCGCGTGGCTTCCTGCACGCCCTGCAGCCCCTGTGAGGCCAGTTGCGTGGCCATGTCGGTGGCGGTCTTGAAGGCCTCGGCCGCCGCGCCGCGCGTGGCCTCCACCGCGGCCTGGTGCGACGCATCGCCCATCGCCTGGGCCGCGATCTGCTGGAACTGGCTGGTCAATGCACCCCACCATTGCATCGGGTCCACGACGCCGGGCAGCGCGGTGGACGCGGCTCCCGTGGCCGCGGGGTCGCTGGCGGCGTCTTCTTCGGCCGCGGGCTCAGAAGCGGGCGGCTCGGCCGGTGGCTCGCGCTGGGGCTCTCTGTAGGGGGCGGGGCTGGCACGCGCGGGCTCGGGGGCGGGCGCCGCAGGCGACGGTTTGGGCGCGAAGGCACCGGCCAGATCGCCCATCGCCACGTTCATGCCCTTGAGCGTGGCGAGGGTCATCTTCTGCACCTCCAGCGCCTGCACCGTGGCGCTCAACGCGCGCGAGTTCTGCTCCAGCCAGAACTGCACGGCCTTCAATTCATCGATGCGTTTTTCCAGTTCTTCCACGCTGATCGTCGGGGCCACCCAGCTCGACAGGCTGGGCATCTGCGGCACGCCGCCCGGCGCGCCTTTGGCCAGGTTCTGGAGGAAGTCGAAGCCCGGCACGAACCTGCCGAAACCGAAGGGGGATGTGTCGCTCATGGCCATTCCTTTGCGATGCGCTGCATGGCGCCGGTGGGGATGGGACAGCTTAACGCGATTGCCCCGCGGGGCCAACGCCGCGGGCATCGCCCGGCATCGCCAGGGCACCTCGCCGGCACCGCTTTCTGCGCGCGCCTCGGGGCCTTCGAACCCAGCATCCATGCCGCTTGCAGCGTGCAATCCGCGTGCGGCCCGCGCCCGCCGATGCAAACCCCCTAGAATCCGGCGACCAGCATGCTGGAATGTTCACCACTTTTTCCGAGAAATACCAACACCATGGCAACTGCAAAGAAAACCACCGCGCCTGCAAAGAAGGCCGCTCCCGCAGCCAAGAAGGCGGCAGCCCCCGTGGCCAAGAAGGTCGCAGCACCGGCCAAGAAGGCCGCTCCCGTGAAGAAGGTCGCAGCCCCCAAGGCCAAGGCCCCCGTCGCCGCCAAGGCCGCGCCGGCCGCGCTCAAGCCGCTGAAGGAAGTGTTCACGAAGACCTCGCTGATCGCCCACCTGGCGCAGCAGGCCGGCGTCGAGCCCAAGGCCGCCAAGGCCGTGCTCGCAGCACTGGAATCGGCCATCCTGGCTTCGGTGCACAAGAAGGGCTCCGGCGAATTCACGCTGCCCGGCCTGATGAAGATCGGCCTGCAGCAAGTGCCCGCCAAGAAGAAGCGCTTCGGCAAGGACCCGTTCACGGGTGCCGAGCGCTGGTTCCCCGCCAAGCCCGCATCGGTCAAGATCAAGACCCGCGCGCTGAAGAAGCTCAAGGACGCCACGGTCTGATCGACCGGTGCGCTCCGCGGTGCCTTGGTGGCACCGCCAGACCAACAAAAAAAGCCGGCACCTGTGCCGGCTTTTTTCATGCGCACCGCGCTCCCATCAGGGCTCCAGATACCACTGCGCCAGGCGCTTGCGCTCGCCGGGGCCCACGCCCAGCCGCTGCTCCAGGTAGCGCAGCACGCCGCCATGGTCCGTCTCCACGGCCTGCAGCGCCGCTTCGAGAAAATCCTGCTGCACGCGCCACAGCACGTTCAGCACCGCCTCCGGCGCGGCCCCGTTCACCTGCGCGGGCCGCCGGTACAACCCGTTGGTGAGCAGGTAGTCCTGCATCACCACCTCGCGCGATACGCCCAGCGCCAGCAGGATGAGCGCCGCCGCGAAACCCGTGCGGTCCTTGCCTGCGGTGCAGTGAAAGACCAGCGGCGCGTCGTTGTCCAGCAGGTGCTCGAACAGCGTGGCGAACTCGCGCGTGTTGTGCGCGACGAAAGCGCGGTAGGTGTCGCGCATCAGATCCATCGCGATCTCGGGCGTGAGCGTGTGGCCCGACAGCGCCATCTCCTTGGCACGCTGTACCACCGTCGGCTCGATGGACAGCGGGTAGTAAGCCACGTCGGGCAGCACGTAGGCCAGCGTGGCCCGCTCATGCTCCCCCCGGAAATCCACGGCGCGCGCCAGCCCCAGCGCCGACAGCGCCTGCGCGTCTTCGGGCGTCAGCGCGGCCAGGTGGTCGGAACGGAACAGGCGGCGCCAGCGCACGGGCCGCCCCTGCTCGCCTGGGTAGCCGCCCAGATCGCGGAAGTTGGTGGCGCCCAGCAGGTTCAGCGAACGGGAGTAGGAAGGTGAGTCGCTCATGCAGCCACTTTATGCGAAAGGCGCGCGGGCCGGAGGGGTGGCCAGGGCATGGCCCATGGCGCCGATCCCTGGACAACCCCTGCCCCAATCGCGGGGCGCCACCCTATACTGGCTACGGATCACCCGGCCCCGCTGAAAGCCATGGCGGCGGCACGGATGCAAGTGCGCAGAAAGAGGCACGGAGAAAGGACGCAAGGGCGAATGCCTGCCCCCGCCCAACAGGGCCCCGGTGCAGGGGGCCAGGCTCAGCGTGGAGAGGCGCACGAGAAGAATCAAAGGCCAGTGACCGCCCACGGTCCGGCCTTCCATTCCATAATTTCAGGAGGGGGCTTGCATCCATGAAGAAGACGCTGGCGAACGCTTCCACCAGAAAGCTCCTGATGCTGCTGGTTCCGGCGCTGATCATCGTCCAGGTGGTGGCGTTCGTCTTCCTGCACTTCGCCAACCGCAACATCGCACTGGAAAGCGTGGATTCCGCGCTGGAAGGCGGGGCGCAGACCTTCCTGTACACGGCCGCCACGCGCAAGGACAACCGGCAGCAGACCTCGCTGCTGGTCACGAAAGACTACGGGCTGCAGCACACCATCGCCAACGGCAACCGCGCGACCATCGAGTCGGCGCTGGCCAGCCAGTTGGCCCGCACGGGGGCCGAGCTGATCGTCCTCACGGACCTCAACCACAAGATCGTGGCCCGTGCCTCCGTGACCCAGTTGCTGAACGAGCGCGACCTGGATCTGGACGCGACGCTGGAGGCCCTGGTGACCGAGGTCAGCGAAACCGGCCGCAGCATTGGCCCGCTGGCTGCGGGCGAGCACACGCCCGTGCTCTACAACTGGGTCAAGGCCACCATCAGCGCCCCCATGCCCATCATGAACATCTTCCTGGGCTATCGCGTCAACACCATGGCGGTGGAGCAGTTCACCAAGATGACGCAGCTGAAGATGGCGTTCCTGTCGCAGGAAAGCGAAGGCGATTTCGTCATCCACACCTCGACCCTGCCCGGCATCGTGCTCAACCGGAGCATCCACGAACACACGCAGTCGTCCGAGAACTTTTCGGCGGAAGGCACGGACGGTGCGCAGTACCGGGCCAAGGTCATCAACCTGGGCGGGCTGCAGGGCTCCAACGTCATCGCGGTGGTGGCCAAGCCGTTCGCGCCGGTCTTCTCGCCCTTCCTGCGGCTGGAGGGGCTGTTCGCCGCCAGCATCCTGTTCAGTTCGTTCCTCTCCATCCTCGCCGCGAACCTCATCACCAACCGGGTGGTCGTGCCGCTCGAGAACGTGGCGCACCGCGATGCGCTTACCCATCTGGCCAACCGGCGGCTTTTCGAGATCAACCTGGAGAACGCCGAGCAGAACCAGCAGGCCCTGAACACCGGATACGCGATCTTGCTGATGGATCTCGACAAGTTCAAGGCCATCAACGACAACTACGGCCACGAAGCGGGGGACGCCGTCTTGAAGGAAGTGGCGCTGCGAACCAAGAAGCACGTGCGCTCGTCGGACACGCTGGCGCGCCTGGGCGGAGACGAATTCGCCATCCTGATGCGCTCGCAGGACCTGCAGCGCGTGCAGGAGGCCGCCGCCGCCATCGTCAACGCCATCCGGCAGCCCATCCAGGTGCGCCCGGACCAGTGGGTGAACGTCGGGGCCAGCATCGGCATCGCGCGCTCGCCCGAGAATTCGACCGTGGCCGCCCAGGTGCTGCATTGCGCCGACCTCGCCATGTACAGCGCCAAGCAGCAGGCCAGCGGGCTGCAGGTGTACGAGGGCACACCGCCGACGTGATGCGGCGCCGCCACCGCAGGCACCGCGCTCGCGAAGGTGATCGCGTTGCAGCCCGTCCTGCGAGCAGGACCGAACGCGCCAGCGGCTGAGTAGGACAGGTCTGATTGACGTGATTTGAAATTCTGGACCCAATGGATTCCTTCACTCCTCACCCCCTTCACATCCACTCACTGCCGAGGTCCGCACCCCCATGCCCAAGCTCCAAACCGAATCCAGCGCCCGCCATCCCGTCGAGATCCACTACGAAGATTACGGACAGGGCGCCCCCGTCGTGCTCATCCATGGCTGGCCCCTGAGCGGACGCTCGTGGGAAGCCCAGATCCCAGCCCTGGTCGAAGCGGGCTACCGCGTGATCGCCTATGACCGCCGCGGCTTCGGCGCATCGTCGCAACCCTGGGAGGGCTACGACTACGACACCTTCGCGAAAGACCTCGATGCGCTGATGACCGGGCTCGATCTCACGGGCGCCACGCTGGTCGGCTTCTCGATGGGCGGCGGCGAACTCGCGCGGTACATCGCGAAATACGGCAGCCAGCGCGTCGCCAAGCTGGTCTTCGCGGGCGCCGTTCCGCCCTACCTCTACAAGAGCGCCGACAACCCGGAGGGCGGACTGGACGACGCGACGATTGCGCAATTCAAAGAGGGCGTCAAAAAGGACCGGATGGCGTTCCTGGAAAACTTCACGCACAACTTCTTCAGCGTGGACGGCAAACTCAAAGTCAGCGAGGAACAGCGCCAGTACGCCCGCGACATCGCCGCCATGGCATCGCCCAAAGGCACGCTCGACTGCATCGAGGCCTTCGGCAAAACCGACTTCCGCGAAGACCTGAAAAGCGTGAAGGTTCCGACGCTGGTCCTCCACGGCGATGCCGACGCCATCGTGCCGCTGGAAGTGAGCGGCGCCCGCACCCACAAGGCGATTCCTGGCAGCGTACTCAAGGTCATTGCCGGGGCGCCGCATGGCTTCAACCTGTCGCACGCACAGGAATTCAATGCCGCGTTGATCGAATTCCTGAAAAGCTGACGCCATGGCCGAGCCACATGCCCCCATTCCCGCGAGCTTCGAAGACTTCGAGCGCCAAGCGCTGGCGAAAGGCTACGAGCAGGCACTCGTTCGTACCTGGACCCCGCAGCAAATCGTGCAGCAGCATCGGCACGATTTTCATGCGAGTGCATTGGTGGTGGCGGGCGAGATGTGGCTGACGCAGTCGGGCACCACGCGCCATCTGGTGCCTGGCGACACGTTCGAACTGGATCGGTCGGAACCGCACGAGGAGCGCTACGGCCCGGATGGGGCCACGTACTGGGTGGCGCGGAGAACGAGCGCGGCGTGAATCGCCGGATCATCGACAGGAAATGCCGCGTTGGCAGGAATGGTTCGAGTTTTAGTGGTTGGAGCGAGCGCACGCCACCGAACCGCTTCGCCGCTCCACACACGACCGCATCAGGGTGAGGAAAACCATCCGCAAAACAAAAAGCCCCTGGTTCGCAAGAACCAAGGGCTTTGATGACTGGTGGCCTGGGGCGGAATCGAACCACCGACACAAGGATTTTCAATCCTCTGCTCTACCGACTGAGCTACCGGGCCTAAGCCCCAAATTATAACCAGAAAAAAGAGGCGTTCTGAAACTCTGACGACTTAATTGCGTTTGCCGCGGCCCAAGTCGACGCCGAGCTGGCGCAGCTTGCGGTACAGGTGGGTGCGCTCCAGGCCCGTTTTTTCGGCCACGCGCGTCATGGAGCCGCCTTCGCGCGCCAGGTGGAATTCGAAGTACGCCTTCTCGAAACCGTCGCGGGCTTCACGCAGCGGCCGGTCTAGATCGAAGCCCTGGTGCGCATGCGGGCCGGGGTCCTTCGTCACCACGGGCAAGGCCGCCACCGGAGCGCCCTGGGCCTCGGGGGCGGCAGGGGTGACTGCGGCGGGTGGTGGCGTGGCGGCTGCCGTAGTGGCGGCCGACGAGGCCGCCGGCTGGGCGGCGCTGCGCGCCAGGCCCTGTTCGACCGCCTTGAGCAGCTTCTGCATCGTGATGGGCTTTTCCAGGAAGGAAAAGGCGCCGATGCGGGTGGCTTCGACCGCGGTGTCTATGGTGGCGTGGCCGCTCATCATGATGACGGGCATGGTCAGCGTGCCGGCCATGGCCCATTCCTTGAGGAGCGAGACGCCATCGGTATCGGGCATCCAGATATCGAGGAGCACGAGGTCGTACGCATTGGCGGCACGGGCGGCACGGGCCTGCGTGGCGTTCTCTGCGAGGTCCACGCTGTGCCCTTCATCGTTCAGAATTTCCGACAACAGGTCACGGATGCCCAGTTCGTCGTCGACCACCAGAATGTTTGCCATGGGTTTTGATCAGCCTCGCGATACGTTTCCAAGTGTTGTTAATGTGCCACCACGTGGCCAGGGGCGAATGATAGCGACACTTGCGCGCCGAGCACCACCCCTTCTTCCACCCGATTGACAAGATCGACACGGGCACCATGCTCGTCGGCGATCTTTTTCACTACAGCAAGTCCCAGGCCAGTGCCCCGCGGCTTGGTGGTTACATACGGTTCGAAGGCGCGCTGAAGGATGTGGTTGGGAAATCCCGTTCCGCTGTCGGTCACCGTCAGCCGCACGCGCCGCGACGACTGGCTCCAGCGCGTGGTGATGCGCACGGGTGCGCCGGCGGCCCCGCCCTGCTCGCGGGTGGGCTCGCTGGCGTCCTGCGCGTTCTGCAGCAGGTTGTGGATGACCTGGCGCAGTTGCTGCGCATCGCCCGCGATCTCGGGGCAGCGGGGATCGAGTTCGGCCTCCACGGGCACGGTCGCGTTCTCGGCACCGTAGAGCTGCAGCACGTCGGTGACGAGGGCGTTCAGGTCGAGCGCATGCAGCTCCGCAGCGGGCAGGCGGGCATAGTCGCGAAACTCGTTGACCAGCCGCTTCATCGCATCCACCTGATCGACGATGGTGCGCACGGATTTGGTCAGCACGGCTTGCTCGGCATCCTGCAGCTTGCCGGAGAGCTTCATCTCCAGGCGCTCGGCGGACAGCTGGATCGGCGTGAGCGGGTTCTTGATTTCATGGGCCAGGCGCCGGGCGACTTCGCCCCAGGCCTGTGCACGCTGGGCCGAGACGATTTCGGAGATGTCGTCGAACACCAGAAGGCGCAACGCGTTGGGCAGCTCCGCCCCCCGGGCCACCAGGCTGGTGCCGTTGGCGGCCACGCCCGAGGCGGGCGAGCCGTAAAGGTCGAAGGAATGCTGCCAGTGGTCCAGCCCATGCTGCTCGCGGTCGCCCAGGAAGGCCTCGAAGTGGCCTTGCACGGCACTGGCGAATTCGGCCAGCCCGGGCACGTCGGCCAACGGCCGGCCTTCGAAGGCGGCCATCGGGGCCCGCAGGATGCGGGTGGCGCCGGGGTTGGTGGAGCGGATGCGCCCCTCGGCGTCCAGCACGATCACGCCCGCGGTGAGGTTGTCCAGAATGGTCTGCAAGTGGGCCCGCGCCGCATCGACCTCGCCCATGCTGTGCTCGACGGCGGTGCGGGCGTCGGACAACTGCTGGGTCATGACGGCGAAGGAGCGGGTCAGCCCGCCCAATTCGTCGTTGCCCTGCAGCACGGCCTTGGGGCTCAGGTTGCCCGATGCGACCTCGCGCACGCCCTCGGCCAGCACCAGCAGGGGGCGTGCCAGTTGGCGGCCCAGCAGCACGGCGAGCAGTACGGCCCCGAAGACGGCCAGGAACAGGCTCAGGGTGAGCGTGCCGATGTACATGCGCCGCAGCCCCTCGCGGGCCAGGGCGCGCTCCTGGTACTCCCGGTTGGCCTCCTGCACGGCGATGGCGTTGGACACCAGCACCTGCGGCAGCCGCAGCGTGGCCTGCAGATAGCGGGGTTCCACCAGGAGCCCCACGCTGGCGTTGCCGACGGCCACGAGGGTCTTGACCCGCGCGTTCTGCACGGCAGCGGGGTCGGCGATGTCGTCCAGCCCCTCGATCTGGAAGGTGGCGCGCTGCTGGCGCGCGTTGCGCAGCAACTGGGCGCTGGGCCGCTCGGGGCTGAGATCGAACCGGGATTGCCCGGCACTGGCCACCGGCTGGCCCGCCGTGCTGAACAGCACCACGTCGCTGGCCCCCAGCTGGTCGCGGATGCGTTCGAGCACCACGCCGGCCGCCGCGTCGGGCACCTGCGCCAGTTGGCTGCTGGCGGTGCGTGTTTGCATGGCCATGTCGCTGGCGATCGTGTCCAGCGTCACCCGGGCCAGGCTGACGCCGGCGGACAGGGCGCCCTCCACCTTCACGTCGAACCAGCTTTCGATGGAGCGCGACACGAACTGGTAGGAGACCACATAGATCAGCAGACCGGGCAGCAGCCCCACGACCGCAAAGATGCCCGCCAACTTGACCAGCAGGCGGCTGCCGAAGCGCCCCCGCCGCAGCCGCACCGCCAGGCGCACCACGACCCACACCAGCACGGCGAGCAGCAGCACGGCCACCAGGACGTTCAGGCCGAACAGCCAGGCGTAGTTGCGCTCATACAGCGCGCGGTTGTTGGTGGCGACGGTGAGCAGGAAAAGCAGCACCAGCCCGATCGCGCACATGATCGCCACGCCCACGCCCAGGGCCCAGCGGGAGGCACGGGCTTGCTGGGGCGTGCGGGGAACGCTGTGGTCGTCGGTCATGGCGCGCGCTCGGCCACGGCGCGCACGCTGCGCGACAGCATCAGGTCCCAGCCCGAGCGTCCCACCGCGCCGATCTGGAACGGGCGGGGCAACTGGGACATGTCGAGGCGGAACTGGAAATGCACGGTATACGGCCCGCCGGAGACCTCGTCCGCGTCGGCGATCTTCCAGCGGCTGATGCGCTGCATGGCGGAAAGTGCGTCGCCCAGTTCGTCGAAGTTCTGGCCCAGCGCAACCCCCAGGCCGGTGTTGGCGAACGGCGTGGCGGACTGATTGAGGCGCCACCGGCGCGTGAGCGGCTGGTAGCTCAGGCGCAGGTAGCGCACCGAGTGGGCCACCGCCTTGTCGTACCAGTACCAGCGCTCGCGAACCACATCGGCCTCGGCCACGAAGTACATCGAGATGCCCTTGTAGAGGGCGTCTTCCGCCAGCTCGGGCAGGTCGAAGTGCAGCGTGGTGGACAGGTACAGGCCCTCGTCGTTGGCTTCGACGCGCAGGTCGCCCGCATCGGGCTGCGCCAGCACCGCCGGGGACCACAGCGCCAGACACATGCACAGCAGCGCGGCCATGGCCACCGCAAGCCACGCGGCAGGGCGCGAAGCGGGCTGTTCAGGCCGCATGTTTTTGCAACAGCGCGTAAAAGAATCCGTCATGGTCACCCGGACGATTTTCCGAGACGCCGCCGCTTTCGTCCGGTTTGCCGGGTATTAAATGGCCGGGAGACGGCAGCAAACGGGCGTCGGTGTTGCGCGCAAGAAACGTTTGCACCTGCGCTTCGCCCTCGGTACGAAACACGGAGCAGGTGCAGTAGAGCAGCCGCCCGCCGGGCTGCAGCAACGGCCAGAGCGTGGCGAGCAGGCGGGCCTGCTGCTGGGCCAGTTGCTCGATGTCGGACTCGCGCCGCAGCCAGCGCACGTCGGGGTGGCGGCGGACGATGCCCGAGGCCGTGCACGGCGCATCCAGCAAGATGGCGTTGAACCGCCCGCCCCCACTGGCGTCCAGCCACCCGTCCTGCGGCCGTGCCGCATCGGCCACGAGGACCTGGGCCCGAACCCCCACCCGGTCCAGCGTTTCGTGGATGCGGGTGGCGCGGTCGGCGTCGATTTCCAGCGCCACGACCTGCATCGGCGATGCGGCACCCGCGTATTCGAGCAAGTGCGCGGTCTTGCCGCCGGGCGCGGCGCAGGCGTCCAGCACGCGCAGCGGCTGCGACAGGTCCAGCCCCTCCAGCAGCAGCGGCGCCGCCATCTGGGCCGCGGTGTCCTGCACCGAGACGTGGCCGTCTGCAAAGGCCGGCAGTTGCTGCACGGCCACCGGGCGATCCAGGACGATGCCGAACGGCCCCGCAGGAGACGCTTCCAAATTGATAGCAGATAGCCCTAGTAAATATTGTGCTGGAGTCGTTTTTTGCACATTGACCCGGAGCGCCATCGGTGCATGGGCATTGTTGGCCTGCAGGATCTGCTGCCAGTGCTGCGGGTGGTCCTTGCGCAGCCGGGCGATCCACCAGGCCGGGTGGTTCCACTGGGCGACCGGATCGCCGTCGGTGGCGGCCACCAGCGCATCGCGTTCGCGCAGAAAGCGGCGCAGGCAGGCATTCAGGAACGGCGCCTGTGCTTGCGATGCCGGGTTGCGCTTGGCCGCTTCCACCGCCTGGTTGACGAGGGTGAACGCCTCGTAAGGCGCCTCGTCCGGCGACCAGGCCAGCGCCAGGGCCGTGCACAGCAGGGCATCGGCCCGCGGCGGTGGGTTGCGGGGCGCCAGTTGCTTGCGCAGCGCCTGCGCCCGGCCCAGGTTGCGCAGCACCTGGAACAACAGCGCCTGCACCCCGGGCCGCAAGCCCGGCTCGACCGCGGCCAGGGCGGCCGTGCCCGACTGCCCGCCGCGCACGGCCTGCAGCGCGGTCACCACCGCATCCAGCTGGCGCCACAGCGCGGGCTCCATGCGGCGTTCGCCCTCCGCCGGGGGCGGAAAGAAACGGGAGGGCGGGCGCGGCTGCGGATCGGTCATGTTCTGTCTGAGCCTGTCTTGAATAGGAAAAAAACCGGTTGCGGTTGCGGACGCCGTCGCGGCCACGCCTTGAATCAATGTCAAACCACCCACGCTCCTTCCAGGATGCGGGGATGGGCACGCAGCCTACAGCGTTCTGGCCGCCTTGAACCCGAACAGCCACGCCAGCAGGCGCGCCGGGAACTGGCCGATGGCCTGGTTGTACTGCAGCGCCGCATCGTTGAACTGCCGGGTGGCCAGCGCATTCTGGGCCACCAGCTCCTGCCATCGCTGGGCCCACAGGGGCAGCGCCGCACCCTCGCCGGGTGCTGGCGGAACCTCCGCGACGCGCACCATGGCCAGCCAGGCGGCCTCCAGCACCTCGCGCCCCGTCAGCAGCGCAGCCGCGGCGCCGGCATCCAGCGGGCGGGCCCGCGCGACGGCCAGCGACGCACCGAACTGGGTGGTGGCGGCCCACAGCGCCGCCCGCGCATCGGCATGGGCCGCGGGCGCGGGACCCTGCGCGGCCTCGTATTCGCCCAGCATGGCCATCATGCGCATGAGGTGTGCGTCCAGGCCCCCGAAGGCCTGGATGGCGGCCGAGCGCAATCGCACGATCCGGTTGTAGGCACCCACGGCCCAGAACAGCAGCAGGGCAAGAAAAATCCAGGAGGACAGCATTGCGTCTGCCGAGCCCGCAGGGGTCCGCGGGCTCGGCGCAAAAAAGAGAAAACGGATAAGAAAACGCTCCCGGTCTGCCAAAGCGCAGAGCGGGAGCGTTTCAGGGAGCGTACCGTGGCTTATTGGGCCGTGGCGTCGCCCAGGCTGGTGGTGCTTTCGACGTCGGACGAGTCTTCGGTCGTGGCAGCCATTTCAGCGGCTTCGGCATCGGCGATGGCACGGCGCTCGGCGTCGTCCATGGCTTCCTTGGCCTTGCGCGCCTGGTGGTAGGCCAGGCCGGTACCGGCAGGGATCAGGCGACCCACGATGACGTTTTCCTTCAGGCCACGCAGCTCGTCGCGCTTGCCCATGATGGCAGCCTCGGTGAGCACGCGGGTCGTTTCCTGGAAGGAAGCGGCCGAGATGAAGGAATCGGTCGACAGCGAAGCCTTGGTGATCCCCAGCAGCACGTTGCTGTACGTCGAAGGGATCTTGCCTGCGGCCTGCAGCGCCTCGTTGGTGTTCAGGATCTCCGAACGCTCGACCTGCTCGCCGGCGATGTAGTTGGACTCGCCCGGGGCCTCGACCACGACACGGCGCAGCATCTGGCGAACGATCACCTCGATGTGCTTGTCGTTGATCTTCACGCCCTGCAAGCGGTACACGTCCTGCACTTCATCGACGATGTAGCGCGACAGCTCTTCGATGCCCAGGAGGCGCAGGATGTCCTGCGGGTCGGCCGGACCGTCCACCACGGACTCGCCCTTGTTCACGACCTGGCCTTCGTGCACCAGGATGTTCTTTTCCTTGGGGATCAGTTCATCCCAGACCTTGCCGTCCGGATCGGTGATCTGCAGGCGCACCTTGCCCTTGGTTTCCTTGCCGAAGGACACCGTGCCGGTGATCTCGGCCAGCATGCCCTTGTCCTTGGGCGAGCGCGCTTCGAACAGTTCGGCCACGCGGGGCAGACCGCCGGTAATGTCGCGGGTCTTCTGGCCTTCGACCGGAATCCGCGCCAGCACTTCGCCGGGGCCCACGTCCTGGCCATCACGCACCTGGATCAGCGAGCCGATCTGGAAGCCGATGGTCACCGAGTGGTCGGTGCCGGGGATCTTCACTTCCTGGCCTTGCGCGTCGATCAGCTTGACCTGAGGGCGCACCACCTTGGCGGAGCCGCGGCGCTTCGGATCGATCACGACCAGCGTGGACAGACCCGTCACATCGTCCACCTGCTTGGCGACCGTGAGGCCTTCCTCGACGTTCTCGAACTTCACCTGGCCGGCGAACTCCGTGATGATCGGGCGGGTCAGCGGGTCCCAGTTGGCGAGGATGGTGCCGGCCTTGACCGTCTGGTCGGCCTTGACCGCCAGCGTCGCACCGTACGGCACCTTGTGGCGCTCGCGCTCGCGGCCGTGTTCGTCATGGATGACGATCTCGCCGGAACGGGCGATCACCACCAGCTCGCCCTTGGTGTTGCTCACGTAGCGCATCGTGGCGTTGAAGCCGATCACGCCATTGGACTTGGCCTCCACGCTCGATGCGATGGCAGCGCGCGAAGCGGCGCCACCGATGTGGAACGTGCGCATGGTCAGCTGCGTGCCGGGTTCGCCGATGGACTGGGCAGCGATCACCCCCACGGCTTCGCCGAGGTTGATCAGGCCGCCGCGGCCCAGATCGCGTCCGTAGCACTTGGCGCACAGGCCGTAGCGGGTTTCGCAGGTCAGCGCCGTGCGCACCTTCACCTCGTCCACGCCGGCGACTTCGAGTTCCTCGATGAGGTCTTCGTCGAGCATCTGGCCGGCAGGGGCCAGCACTGCGCGCGTTTCGGGATGCAGCACTTCGTCGGCCGTGGTGCGGCCCAGGATACGGTCGCGCAGCGATTCGATGACTTCACCGCCCTCGACGATGGCGCGCATCAGCGAGCCATTGGAGGTGCCGCAGTCTTCTTCGGTCACCACGAGATCCTGCGTCACATCCACCAGACGGCGGGTGAGGTAGCCCGAGTTGGCCGTCTTCAGCGCCGTATCCGCCAGGCCCTTACGGGCACCGTGGGTGGAGATGAAGTACTGCAACACGTTCAGCCCTTCACGGAAGTTGGCCGTGATGGGGGTCTCGATGATGGAGCCGTCCGGCTTGGCCATCAGGCCGCGCATGCCGGCCAGCTGGCGAATCTGCGCTGCGGAGCCGCGGGCGCCGGAGTCGGCCATCATGTAGATGGAGTTGAACGACTCCTGGTCCACCTCGTTGCCGTGGCGGTCGGTGGTCTTTTGCTTGGCCAGCTGGGCCATCATGACCTTCGACACTTCGTCGCCGGCCTTGCCCCAGATGTCCACCACCTTGTTGTAGCGTTCGCCAGCCGTCACCAGACCGGACACGTACTGCTGTTCGATCTCCTTCACTTCCTTCTCGGAACGCTCGATGATCCCGGCCTTTTGCGGCGGCACCAGCATGTCGTCCACGCAGATGGAAATACCGGCGCGCGTGGCGAGGCGGAAACCGTTCTGCAGCAGCTTGTCGGCGAAAACCACCGTCTCCTTCAGGCCGCACTTGCGGAAGCTCACGTTGATGAGCTTGGAGATTTCCTTCTTCTTCAGCGCCTTGTTGATGTTGCTGAAGGGCAGGCCCTTGGGCAGGATCTCGGACAGCAGCGCACGGCCGGCCGTCGTTTCCACCAGCGACGTGGAAGGCACGAATTCACGCGTTTCCTTGTCCTTGGTCCACTCGGTCAGACGCACCGTGATGCGCGCGGCCAGTTCGACCTCGTTGGCATCGAGCGCGCGCTGCACTTCGCCGGTGTCGGCGAATACCAGGCCTTCGCCCTTGCCGTTGATGCGATCGCGGGTGGCGTAGTACAGGCCCAGCACCACGTCTTGCGACGGGACGATGGAAGGCTCGCCCGAGGCCGGGAACAGCACGTTGTTGGAGGCCAGCATCAGCGTGCGGGCTTCCATCTGCGCTTCCACGGACAGCGGCACGTGAACGGCCATCTGGTCACCGTCGAAGTCGGCGTTGAAGGCCGCGCAGACGAGCGGGTGCAGCTGAATGGCCTTGCCTTCGATCAGGATGGGCTCGAACGCCTGGATACCCAAACGGTGCAGCGTGGGCGCACGGTTCAGCATGACCGGGTGTTCCTTGATGACCTCTTCCAGGATGTCCCACACCACCGGCGTGCCGGATTCGACTTCCTTCTTGGCGGCCTTGATCGTCGTCGCGATGCCCATGGCTTCGAGGCGCGAGAAGATGAAAGGCTTGAACAGCTCCAGCGCCATCAGCTTGGGCAGACCGCACTGGTGCAGCTTGAGCGTCGGGCCCACGGTGATCACGGAACGACCGGAGTAGTCCACGCGCTTGCCCAGCAAGTTCTGGCGGAAGCGACCGCTCTTGCCCTTGATCATGTCGGCCAGCGACTTGAGGGCGCGCTTGTTCGCGCCCGTCATGGCCTTGCCACGGCGGCCGTTGTCCAGCAGCGAATCGACGGCTTCCTGCAGCATGCGCTTTTCGTTGCGCGCGATGATTTCCGGGGCCTTCAGCTCCAGCAGGCGGCGCAGACGCGAGTTGCGGTTGATGACGCGGCGATACAGGTCGTTCAGGTCGGAGGTCGCGAAGCGGCCGCCGTCCAGCGGCACCAGCGGACGCAGGTCCGGCGGCAGCACGGGCAGCACGTCCAGCACCATCCACTCGGGCTTGATGCCGGACTTCTTGAAGGCTTCCAGCACCTTCAGGCGCTTGGCGTTCTTCTTGACCTTGACTTCGGAGCCGGTCAGGTCGCCGCGCAGCTTTTCGATTTCGAGATCGATATCGATGGCTTCGAGCAGGTCCTTGATGCCTTCCGCGCCCATCTTGGCGATGAACTCGTCGCCGTATTCCTTGCGCTTGGCGTCGTAGTCGTCCTCGGACATGATGCTGAACTTCTTCAGCGGGGTCATGCCGGGGTCGGTCACCACATACGCTTCGAAGTACAGCACGCGCTCGATGTCGCGCAGCGTCATGTCCAGCACCAGGCCCAGGCGCGATGGCAGCGACTTCAGGAACCAGATGTGGGCGCAAGGCGCGGCCAGATCGATGTGGCCCATGCGCTCGCGGCGCACCTTGGTCTGCGTGACTTCAACGCCGCACTTCTCGCAGATCACACCGCGGTGCTTGAGGCGCTTGTACTTGCCGCACAGGCATTCGTAGTCCTTGATGGGACCAAAAATTTTGGCGCAGAACAGACCATCGCGTTCGGGCTTGAACGTGCGGTAGTTGATGGTCTCGGGCTTCTTCACTTCGCCGAAAGACCACGAACGGATCTTCTCGGGCGACGCCATGCCGATGCGGATGGCATCGAAATGCTCGTCCGGGGTGAATTGCTTGAACAGGTCGAGTAGTGACTTCATAAACCTAGTCCCTTCGATTAAGAACGTTCGAGTTCGATGTCCAGGCCCAGGGAACGGATTTCCTTGACCAGCACATTGAACGATTCCGGCATGCCGGCCTCGATGGCGTGTTCGCCCTTGACGATGCTCTCGTACACCTTGGTACGGCCCTGCACGTCGTCGGACTTCACGGTCAGCATTTCCTGCAGCACGTAAGCGGCGCCATAAGCTTCCAGCGCCCACACTTCCATTTCCCCGAAACGCTGGCCACCGAACTGGGCCTTGCCGCCCAGAGGCTGCTGCGTCACGAGCGAGTAAGGACCCGTGGAGCGGGCATGCATCTTGTCGTCCACCAAATGGTGCAGCTTCAGGTAATGCATGTAGCCGATGGTGGTCGGGCGATCGAAGCGCTCGCCGGTGCGGCCGTCGAACAGGTACGCCTGCGTGCGTGCGGAGGTCAGGCCCTTGCGCTCGGCGATGTCGTCCGGATAGGCGATCTTGAGCATGTCCTTGATCTCTTCTTCCGAAGCGCCGTCAAACACCGGGGTGGCATACGGCACGCCGTTGGTGAGGTGGCCGGCCATGGCCATCAGCTCATCGTCGTTGAACTGCGACAGGTCTTCCTTGCGGCCGCGCGAGTTGTACACCTCTTCGAGGAACTTGCGCATGTCGGCCGCCTTGGCCTGCTCCTGCAGCATGTTGCCGATGCGCTGGCCGATGCCCTTGCCGGCCCAGCCCAAGTGCACTTCGAGCACCTGTCCGATGTTCATGCGCGATGGCACGCCCAGCGGGTTCAGCACGATGTCGGCAGGGGTGCCGTCGGCCATGTAGGGCATGTCTTCGACCGGAACGATCTTGGACACCACACCCTTGTTGCCGTGGCGGCCGGCCATCTTGTCGCCGGGCTGCAGGCGGCGCTTGACGGCCAGGTACACCTTGACCATCTTCAACACGCCCGCGGGCAGCTCGTCGCCTTGCGTGAGCTTCTTGCGCTTTTCCTCGAAAGCCAGATCGAAGCTGTGGCGCGTCTGCTCCAACGAGTTCTTGATCGACTCGAGCTGCGTGGCCACTTCGTCTTCCGCCGGGCGGATGTCAAACCAGTGGAACTTCTCGACGGAGGCCAGGTAGGCCTTGTCGATCTTCGTGCCCTTGGCCAGCTTTTGCGGGCCGCCGTTGGCCACGCGGCCGTTCAGCAGCTTTTCGATCCGGTCGAACGCGTCGGCTTCCACGATGCGCAACTGGTCGTTCAGGTCCAGGCGGAAGCGCTTGAGCTCGTCGTCGATGATCTGCTGGGCGCGCTTATCGCGCTGGATGCCTTCGCGGGTGAACACCTGCACGTCGATCACAGTGCCTTGCGAGCCCTGGTCCACGCGCAGCGAGGTGTCCTTCACGTCGGAGGCCTTCTCGCCGAAGATGGCGCGCAGCAGCTTCTCTTCTGGCGTCAGCGTGGTCTCGCCCTTCGGCGTGACCTTGCCCACCAGCGTATCGCCGGGCTGCACTTCGGCACCCACGTAGATGATGCCGGACTCGTCCAGGCGGTTCAGCTGCTGTTCCGACAGGTTCGGAATGTCGCGCGTGATTTCTTCGGCGCCCAGCTTCGTGTCGCGCGCCATGACCACCAGTTCCTCGATGTGGATCGAGGTGTAGCGGTCTTCTGCCACGACGCGTTCGGAGATCAGGATCGAATCTTCGAAGTTGTAGCCGTTCCAGGGCATGAACGCGATCAGCATGTTCTGGCCGATGGCGATTTCGCCGAAGTCCGTCGATGCGCCGTCGGCGATCACATCCCCCTTGGCCAGCACATCGCCCTTCTGGACGATGGGGCGCTGGTGGATGTTGGTGTTCTGGTTGGAACGCTGGTACTTGATGAGGTTGTAGATGTCCACACCCACTTCACCGGCCACCGCTTCCGCGTCGTTCACGCGGACCACGATGCGGGTCGCATCCACATAGTCCACCACACCACCGCGGTTGGCGGTCACCACGGTGCCCGAGTCCACAGCGGCCACGCGCTCGATACCGGTGCCCACCATGGGCTTTTCCGGACGCAGCACAGGCACGGCCTGGCGGGACATGTTGGCGCCCATCAGTGCGCGGTTCGCGTCGTCGTGCTCAAGGAACGGCACGAGCGAGGCGGCCACCGATACGATCTGTGCAGGCGACACGTCCATGTACTGCACGCGCTCGGCGCTCAGCAAGGTCGACTCGCCCTTTTCACGTGCCGACACCAGATCGCCCGTGAGGCGGCCTTCCTTGTCGAGCGTGGCATTCGCCTGGGCGATCACGTACTTGCCTTCTTCGATGGCGGAGAGGTAATCGATCTGGTCGGTCACCTTGCCGTCCACCACACGGCGGTATGGGGTTTCAATGAAACCGTATTCGTTCAGGCGGGCGTACAGGGCCAGCGAGTTGATCAGCCCGATGTTCGGGCCTTCCGGCGTTTCGATCGGGCACACGCGGCCATAGTGGGTCACGTGCACGTCGCGCACCTCGAAACCGGCACGCTCGCGGGTCAGACCACCCGGGCCAAGGGCCGATACGCGGCGCTTGTGGGTGATTTCGGCCAGCGGGTTGGTCTGGTCCATGAACTGCGACAGCTGGGACGCACCGAAGAACTCCTTGAGCGCCGCGGAAATCGGCTTGGAGTTGATCAGGTCGTGCGGCATCAGCGGCTCTTGCTCGGCCTGGCCCAGACGCTCCTTCACGGCCTTCTCGATGCGCGCCAGACCGGTGCGGTACTGGTTCTCGGCCAGCTCGCCCACGCAACGCACGCGGCGGTTGCCCAGGTGATCGATGTCATCGACTTCGCCGTTGCCGTTGCGCAGGTCCACGAGGATCTTGACCACGGCCAGGATGTCTTCGTTGGAGAGCACCATCGGGCCGGTGGATTCGTCGCGGCCGATCTTGGCGTTGAACTTCATGCGCCCCACGCGCGACAGGTCGTACGTGTCGGGGTTGTAGAAGAGGCGCTGGAACAAGGCCTGCACCGCGTCTTCCGTCGGCGGCTCGCCGGGGCGCATCATGCGGTAGATCGCCACGCGCGCAGCGAATTCGTCCACCGTTTCGTCGATGCGCAGCGTCTGCGAGATGTAGGCGCCCTGGTCGAGTTCGTTCGTGTAGATGACCTGCAGGTCCTGCACGCCGGCGGAGCGCAGCTTCTTGAGCAGCGCTTCGGTCAACTCTTCGTTGGCCTTGGCAATGATTTCGCCGGTGTCGCCGTCGACGATGTTGCGCGCCACCACGCGGCCGATCAGGAAGTCTTCGGGCACGCTGATGTGCGTGGTGCCGGACTGCTCCAGTTCGCGGGTGTGGCGGGCGGTGACGCGCTTGTCCTTGGCCACGACCACTTTGCCCGACTTGTCGGTGATGTCGAAACGCGCCACTTCGCCACGCAGGCGGTCGGAGACGAACTCCATCTGCGCGCCGCTGTCCATCAGGCGGAAGTTGTCGTTGACGAAGAAGTTTGCCAGGATCGATTCGGGGTTCAGGCCGATGGCCTTCAGCAGGATCGTGACCGGCATCTTGCGGCGGCGGTCCACGCGGAAATACAGGATGTCCTTCGGATCGAACTCGAAGTCCAGCCACGAACCGCGGTAGGGAATGATGCGCGCCGAAAACAGCAGCTTGCCCGAGCTGTGGGTCTTGCCCTTGTCGTGCTCGAAGAACACACCGGGCGAGCGGTGCAGCTGCGAAACGATCACACGTTCCGTGCCGTTGATGATGAACGAGCCCTTGTCGGTCATCAAAGGCACCTCGCCCATGTAGACCTCTTGCTCCTTCACTTCCTTGACGACCTTGGACTGCGACGTGGAGGACTCGCGGTCATAGATGATCAACTGCACCTTGGCCCGCACGGCCGAGGCAAAAGTCAAACCACGAGTCTGGCATTCACGCACATCGAATGCCGGCTTGGCGAGGTTGTACTCGATGAACTTCATCTCGACAAACCCATTGTGCGAGACGATCGGGAAAGCAGCGTCGAACGCGGCCTGCAAGCCTTCTACGGTTCTTTTCTGGGGGGCTTTGTCAGCTTGCAGGAACGCGGTGTATGCGTCCTTCTGCATCTGCAGCAGGTAAGGGACTTCCAGCACGCTGTCGCGGCTGCCGAAACTTTTGCGAATTCGCTTGCGTTCGGTATAGGAATAGGCCATGAGATCTCCGGGCAAAGACATGAGTCCTGGGTCTTCGACGACTGACCTGCAAGGGCGCTTCCTTGCAGGCTTGGCGGTTGGCCACTACCAACCATGGCGGACGGCGATGCGTTGCACATCACCCGAACCAAGGTATCTTCTGCTGTCGGGATGGTCAGAAGACACTAGAAAGCAGTGGCGTGGGCACTGCTTTCTGGTGCGCTCTGGGCGTGAACCCCATAAGCACCAAAGGCTGGGAGCCCTTGCGGAGCCCCCAGCCCTGGAATCCAGGCGAATTACTTGAGTTCAGCCTTGGCGCCAGCTTCTACCAGCTTCTTGACGGCAGCTTCGGCGTCGGCCTTGGCAATGCCTTCCTTGACGTTCTTCGGAGCGCCGTCCACCAGGTCCTTGGCTTCCTTGAGGCCCAGGCCGGTGATTTCGCGCACGGCCTTGATCACGGACACCTTGTTGGCGCCGGCTTCGGTCAGCACAACGTTGAATTCCGTTTGCTCTTCTGCAGCTGCAGCAGCACCGCCGCCACCGCCAGCAGCAGGAGCGGCCATAGCGGCTGCGCTCACGCCAAACTTTTCTTCAATGGCCTTCACCAGCTCATTGAGTTCCAGAACCGTCATGCTGTCCAGCGCGGTCAAAAATGCGTCTTTATCGAATGCCATTTTTATTTCCTAACAATTGGTTGGTTGTCTGCCGGGCAATCAAGCCGCGACAGGTTCGGCGGCCGTTTCGGCAGCGCCTTCGCCTTTTTTGGCCGCCAACGCGCCCAGCACAACGGCCGTACGCGAAATGGGGGACATAAGCAAGCCGCAAATCTGAGCCAACAGAACTTCCTTGGGAGGAATATTAGCCAGTTGCTTAACGCCGTTGATATCCAGGGCTTTGCCACCGAAAGCGCCACCGCGAATCACCAACTTGTCGTTGGTCTTAGCGAAATCGGCCACCACCTTAGCGGCAGCCACAGCGTCTTCGGAGAAGCCATAGATCAGCGGACCGGTCATCTGGTCTGCCACCACGTCAAACGCGCTGCCAGCCACAGCACGGCGAGCCAGGGTGTTCTTCAGAACACTCAGGGTCACGCCCTTGCTGCGAGCATCAACACGCAGTTTGGTCATGTCGGCGACCGTGATGCCACGGTACTCCGCGATCACAAGCGTTTGAGCTTTAGCGGCGAGGCTGGTCACTTCACTGATGACCGCTTCTTTCTCACTGCGATTAAGACTCAAGGTCTACTCCTTAAAATGCGCACTCGGCACAGGCCTCGTACACGCTCTTGTTGCAGCGACCAACTGTTCAGGAAAATTTTCCATCTGCAGCGGGATCGCCATCTGCGTTGGCATCACTGTGGATTTAAGCGCGACCGGTTCGCGCACCAACGGTCTTGGATGGCCTGCGGCGACCGAAGCAGCCGCAGCCCACCACATCGAACCCATCCAAGGACGGATTCGAAGATTTCTTGCAATTACGCTGCGATGGATTGCGTATCCACGCGGACACCCAGGCCCATCGTGGAAGACACCGCCACCTTGCGCAGGTACACGCCCTTGCTGGTTGCAGGCTTGGCCTTGGTCAGCGCTTCGATCAACGCAGCCAAGTTGCCTTGCAGCTTGTCGTTGTCGAACGAGCGGCGACCAATCGTGCTGTGCACGATACCGGCCTTGTCGACGCGGAATTGCACTTGACCTGCCTTGGCGTTCTTCACGGCCGTAGCGACGTCAGGCGTCACGGTGCCCACCTTGGGGTTGGGCATCAGACCGCGTGGACCGAGGATTTGACCCAGCGTACCGACAACGCGCATGGCGTCGGGGGCGGCGATCACCACGTCGAAAGGCATGTCACCGGCCTTGACCATCGCGGCCAGGTCGTCCATGCCAACGATGTCAGCGCCAGCAGCCTTGGCTTCTTCAGCCTTGGCGCCTTGGGCAAACACCGCCACACGGGTCGTCTTGCCAGTACCGTTTGGCAGCACCACGGCACCACGAACCACTTGGTCAGACTTCTTGGCATCAATGCCAAGCTGAACGGCCACATCGATGGATTCGTCGAACTTGGCCGTAGCGGCTTCCTTCACGATCACGACGGCGTCAGCGAACGCGTACAGCTTGTTGCTGTCGACTTTGCCTTGCAGGGCTTTTTGCTTCTTGGTCAGCTTGGCCATTTTATAAACCCTCCACCGTCACGCCCATCGAGCGAGCGGAACCAGCCAGCGTGCGCACAGCGGCGTCGACATTTGCAGCGTTCATGTCCTTCATCTTGGTCTTGGCGATCTCTTCGAGCTGCGCGCGCGTGATCTTTCCGACCTTGGTGCTCAATGCGTTGGCAGAGCCCTTTTCAAGCTTGATGGCCTTCTTGATCAAGGTCGTCGCAGGCGGCGTCTTGATGATGAAGGTGAAGCTCTTGTCTGCAAATGCCGTGATGACCACTGGCAGGGGCAGACCTGGCTCGACACCTTGGGTCTGCGCGTTGAACGCCTTGCAGAACTCCATGATGTTAAGACCACGTTGACCCAAAGCAGGGCCGATTGGTGGGGATGGATTGGCCTTACCAGCTGGAACTTGCAGCTTGATAAAACCGACGATTTTTTTCGCCATGGTTTACTCCTTGCGGGTATTAGCGCTTAGGCCACGGCCTCAGCTCCCCGGGGTTTACGACTCATCAAACAATTCGCACCGAGTCGAAAAATGCGAATCCAAACAATCAGGTTTTTTCGACCTGACCAAATTCCAACTCTACGGGCGTAGAACGGCCGAAGATCATCACGGACACGCGCACCCGGCTTTTTTCGTAATTGACTTCTTCGACAGAGCCATTGAAATCAGTGAACGGACCTTCTTTAACCCGAACCAGTTCACCCACCATGAACTCAATCTTGTGCCGAGGCTTGTCTGTGCCTTCCTGCATTTGGCTGACGATCTTCTGAACTTCTTCTTCAGAAATAGGAGCCGGGCGATTCTTGGCACCACCAACAAAACCCGTCACCTTGTTCGTATGCTTGACCAAATGCCAGGTGTCATCGTCCATGACCATTTCCACGAACACATAGCCGGGAAAGAGTCGACGTTCAGTGGTCTTGCGCTGACCATTCTTCATTTCAACGACCTCTTCGGTCGGAACGAGAATGCGGCCGAACTTCTGCTGCATGCCAGCGCGACCGATGCGCTCCACGATGTTGCGCTCAACCGCCTTTTCCATGCCGGAATAAGCGTGAACGATGTACCACCGCAAATCAGGATTCACAGGAGTGGCCGGGCTGGCAGCGTCAGTGCCGCTGACTTCGATAGCGTCCGTCATTACTTTCTCCACCCCAGAATCAAATCGTACAAAACCCATTCCAAGGTCTTGTCGGTGAACCAGAGAAACAGCGCCATGATGACGACAAACGCAAAAACGTATGCCGTCATTTGAAGTGTCTCTTTCCGCGTGGGCCAGACAACCTTCTTGACTTCACGCCAAGCATCCTGCGCGAAGCCTACAAATTGACGCCCAGGCTCGGACACCAAGAACACAGCCACCGCAATTGCAAGCCCGACAAACAGCGCAGCCCATTGAACGATCGGCCCTTGCTTTCCCAGCAAATAGAATCCGGCAATCGCTGCAAGAACAATTGCCACCACCGCAGCGAGCTTGGCTTTATCAGCGCCAGTACTAACAGTTTCAACTTGAGACGTGGCCATACTTAACTGGTTTCTTACTTTAAGTTTCGGCATCCACAAGACACCGAAGCCCGCCAGGGCCTGGCGGGCTTGTAATTGCCACGATCAAGTGGCAGGGGCAGTAGGAATCGAACCTACAACCTTCGGTTTTGGAGACCGACGCTCTGCCAATTGAGCTATACCCCTACATTCACGCTTTAAGCAATGATCTTGGCCACGACGCCGGCGCCGACGGTGCGACCGCCTTCACGGATGGCGAAGCGCAGGCCTTCTTCCATGGCGATGGGGTTGATCAGCTTGACGGTGATCGACACGTTGTCACCGGGCATGACCATTTCCTTGTCGGCTGGCAGCTCGATGGCGCCAGTCACGTCGGTCGTGCGGAAGTAGAACTGAGGACGGTAGTTGTTGAAGAAAGGCGTGTGACGGCCACCTTCGTCCTTGGACA
>NZ_BQXK01000023.1:0-78048 GCF_030158995.1 Acidovorax sp. SUPP2825
GGCCTGCAAGGCCCCTCATGCACCCAGGCGCAGACCGCTGCTGGGCCTCATCACGCTCAAACGGCTACTGGCGCCCACTCCTCCCTATTCGGATTCGTCAAACATGGGGTTGTGAGAGGCTCCCAAAAGGGATGGAAACTGACCGTCCGCATCAAAAATATGTCATCAGGGGTTGTGAGATGCTCCCTCTTAACATAGAGCTCTCACATAAAATTATAATCGCCATTTATCCATTAATTTCTCAGGACTCAGATTATCATAACCTTCAAAAGGCTGATGAATCCACGGATTCGTGGTTAAAAATTCAACAGAATAATCCGGAGTGAAGCTTGAAATTGCTTTAGTCCAAACTACCGCACTACGTAGCTCAACAATAGGAGTGTATTGAGTCTTCAACAACTCTATAACCGCATTCAAAGTATGTCCGGAATCAGCCAAATCATCCACCAAAAGTACTCTACCCGCAATTTCACCTTTTGGTGTTGTGATAAATCTTGCAATATCCAAGTACCCCTGAATTGTCCCCGCTTCTGCACGATATGAACTAGTGGACATGATTGCAAGCGGCTTGCTAAATATTCGACTTAAAATATCGCCAGGACGCAACCCACCACGGGCGAGACACAAAATCGTATCAAACTCCCAGCCAGACTGGTGAATCTTAAGTGCCAATTTCTCAATCAAGCTATGATATTCATCATAACTCACATATAGATGCTTACCGTCTTCCGTTAACATTTAAAACTCCTGATTCATTCATCAGACTCACACAGTGACTAACTAGTAAATTTCAACTTACCAAGTATGGGTTATGCAATGTAATGGTGTGGTCTCGATCAGGACTCGTGGAAATCATAGCAATTGGAACTCCAGTCACCTCCTCAATTCGCTCCAAATACCTTCTCGCATTAGCAGGTAGCTCTTCATATTTTGTCACTCCCACAGTCGATTCAGTCCAACCGGGAATTGACTCATAAATGGGAGTGCAGCGGGAAATATCCTCTGCTCCCATCGGTAAAATTTCGATGTACGCTCCATCAAGCTCATACCCTGTGCAAAGCATGAGTTCCGACAATCCATCTAAAACGTCCAGCTTCGTGATACAGAGCCCTGTCAGTCCATTGACTTGGGCACTTCGCTTCAAAAGTGCTGCATCGAACCAACCACAACGGCGACTGCGGCCTGTAGTGACGCCTTTTTCCGCGCCTACCGTACTCATGTGATAACCCGGTGTACCAGGAACCTCCCAATCCAGCTCCGTAGGGAAAGGACCTCCTCCAACCCGCGTGCAATAGGCTTTGGTGATGCCCAAAACATAGTGAAGCAGGTTGGGACCCACGCCAGATCCCGCAGCAGCATTGCCAGCGACACAATTGCTAGATGTCACATAGGGGTAAGTGCCATGGTCTACATCCAGCAAGGTTCCCTGTGCACCCTCAAAAAGCAAATTGGCTCCCGCTACATGGGCAGCATTCAATTCGCTAGATACATCTGCAATCATGGGAGCAAGCAGTTTCGCATGTTGCATAGCCTCGTCGAAGACTGCATTGAATTGCACTTCTCCGTCAACCAAATAGGGGGCCAACGAATCACCAAAAACAAAAGAGCCGGAGTTTAAAAAAGTCTTGAGAACATGGTTATGCAGTGCCAGCAACTCACGCAGCTTTTCAGCAAAACGGGCTGGATACTTCAGGTCTTGGACACGAAGTGCGCGTCGAGCAATTTTGTCTTCGTAAGCAGGACCAATGCCACGACCTGTTGTTCCTATTTTTTCGGTCCCCTGGTGCTCTCGTGCAGCCTCTCGAGCCACGTCGATGGCTACGTGAAAGGGTAAAATGAGTGGGCAGGCTTCGCTTACTCGAAGGCGCGATCGAACCTCAACCCCAGCTTTTTCCAAGCCTTTTATTTCTTCAAACAACTTGGCAACCGACAGCACGACACCATTGCCGATGTAGCATTTGACGCCCGGCCGCATGATGCCACTCGGAATCAGGTGCAAGGCCGTCTTGACGCCATTGATGACCAAAGTGTGACCTGCATTGTGCCCGCCTTGGAAACGAACAACACCTTGGGCGCTTTCTGTAAGCCAATCAACCAGCTTTCCCTTGCCTTCATCACCCCATTGGGTGCCTACAACGACTACGTTCCGACCTTTGGTTGCTTTCATTTCAAACCCGATTCAATATAGCTAATGCTTCAGATAACTTTCACGATCCAACGGTCGGCAACTTTAGCCAACTCCCGGTCGTAACGAAACTCGTCGAACTCACTCTCATTACCAGGAAAAACGCACACAACGGTCTCACCGCGGCTACGCAAATCAGCGACAGCCTCGTTGACGGCGGAATCTTGCATCCATGGGGCCCTGATGGCAGTTTTCAACGCCCGTGGAGAGACGACGCTTACCAGTTGTTTGATATCCAAGCTAAACCCGGCTGCAGGACGGTTACGGCCAAAAACCGCTCCAACTTCATCGTACCGACCACCACGAACCACAGCGTCGCTCGCTCCCTTTGCATAGATGGTGAACCGAGTTCCGCTGTAGTAGGCATACCCTCTCAAATCCGCCAAATCAAATGTGACGTTGGCCCCTACAAGATGAGCGGCCAAAGATCGCAAATTGGTTAATATTTCGTCCACGCCGGGAACGTGATGAAGCGCTTCCTGTGCTTCGTCCAAAACAGAAACGTCACCATACAACTGCAGCAGCGCCTTCAGCCCCTCACGCGATGTCGAAGGGAAGTCGCGCGTAAGACTTGCCAATTCGCTCCCATCTTTGGCAGCAAGTGCGGCATGCACTCTGCGTACCGCATGCGCGTCCAAAGAGAGATTTGTAAGAAGACGCCGCACGATGCGTACATCTGCCAAATCTACGCTGGTGTCACGAACTTCGGCCACGCGTAGACATTGCAGCGCAAGCAAAACCGCCTCTAGGTCAGCTTCCAGACCCGCGTGACCATAAATTTCGGCGCCAAATTGAAGCGGCTCTCTCGTTGCATGGGGGCGATCAGGCCTCGTATGAAGCACAGGCCCGCAATAGCACAGCCGCGTAACACCTTTGCGGTTGAGCAAATGGGCATCAATGCGTGCAACCTGCTGTGTCATATCGGCGCGTACGCCCAAGGAGCGCCCCGACAACTGATCGACCAGCTTGAAGGTCTGAAGGTCGAGCGCCTCACCCGTGCCCGTCAACAACGACTCCAAATGTTCCATCAAGGGAGGCATGACTAACTCATAGCCGTAGCCCTGAGCGGTGTCTATCAGCCCGCGACGTAGTTCTTCGATGTGTCGAGCCTCGGAAGGCAAGACATCGGCAATGTGATCCGGCAGGACCCAAGCAGACATGGAAAGTGGGAGGCTGTTAAAAACGCGATTCTACCGGCATGACCGTCCGCAGTGGCCACCTCCACCCACAGCAGCGAACTGACCAAGCGGTCATATGCATGCGTCATCGATGCGATGACTCAATAGACCACGTGCGGCGCCGAATTTCTGTACTAAGACAACAGCACCGGAAGTCACAAAAAAGTAAGCGCGCCCAGCGAGAGCGCGCTATCCATGGACCTACTTACGAGTCGCGGATGTAGGCGCAGCGCCAGAGCTAGCGCCACCTCCACGGAAAGCTTTGAAAAATTCAGTGGAGGAAGGGTCTACCACCATGACATCGCTCTTCTTATTGAAGCTCGACTTGTAAGCTTCCAAGCTGCGATAGAACTGCGCAAATTGCGGGTCACGTCCAAAAGCTTCTGCATAAACGCGAGCAGCTTCTGCATCACCTTCGCCCTTCACCTTCTGGGCATCGCGATATGCGTTGGCAATCGCGACTTCACGCTGACGGTCTGCATCCGCTCGGATTTTTTCGCCCTCTGCCGCGCCTGTGGAACGCAGTTCGTTGGCCACTCTCTTGCGCTCTGCTTCCATGCGTCGATAAACAGACTCTGTGATGGCCTCGACATAGTCCACGCGGGTGATGCGAACATCAACGACATCGACGCCCCAAGGCTTGGCACCTTGAACGACCTCCAGCACCTCGCGCTTCACGTCCGACATCAAAGCATCACGCTTAAGTGACAACAACTCCTTGACGGTCCGCTTGTTGACTTCTTCCTGGAAGGCGTTACGCACGACCCGATTCAACTGCAGCGCTCCGGCATTCTCATCAAGGCCGACGTTGCGAATGTAAGCTGACGGATCTGAGATCCTCCAGCGCACATACCAGTCAATGACCACCCGCTGCTTTTCGGCAGTCAACATCGACTCGGTGTCAGTACTGTCAAGTGTCAACAACCGCTTGTCGATGTATCGCACATTCTGAAAGGGCGGGGGCATCTTGAAGTTAAGACCTGGCTCCGTAATCACATCTTTGATTTGACCCAGTTGGTACACCACACCGAATTGGCGCTGGTCCACCACAAACAAGGTTGAGCTCAAGAGAGCAAGCAAAACCAAGACAGTAGAAACGAAAAATCCGACTCTGTTCACAATGCGCTCCTATCGAGACTCGCGCTCACGCGTACGGCTGGAGTCCCGCGCACGGGGGTCAGCGGGAAATGTGGAAGCAGTTCCCGACGGCGGAACAGCAGACGACGCCGCTGGCGGCAAGGAATCATTCGACGCTGCAGCACCAGTCTGCGCGACACCCTGCATGATCTTGTCCAAAGGCAAGTACAACAGATTCGAGCCCTGACGGGACTCCACCAGCACTTTGGTGACGTTCGTGTAGATCTGCTGCATCGATTCGATGTAGAGGCGGTCCCTGGTCACCTGGGGCGCCTTTTGATACTCAGCAAGCAGCGAACTGAATCGCTGCGCATCGCCCTGGGACTGAGCCACAATCCGCGACTTGTAGGCTGCTGCTTCCTCAGCCAACCGAGAGGCCGACCCGACCGCGCGAGGGATGACATCGTTGGCATATGCTTGAGCTTCATTCTTGGCCCGCTCCCGCTCCTGCCCCGCCTTCAGAACATCATCGAAAGCTGCCTGCACTTGCTCAGGAGGACGCACCCCTCCCTGCTGCAAATTGATGCCCACCACTTCGACACCAACCTTATAGCGATCCAAGATCGTCTGCATGAGAGTGCGCACCCTTGGCGCAATTTGATCTCGCTCTTCGGCCAAAGCGGTATCCATCCGCATCTTGCCGACGATCTCCCGCACCGCAGTCTCAGCTGCTTGCACCACGGCATCTGATGGGTTACGGCTCTCAAACAACCAAGCTCTCGCATCGTTCAAACGGTACTGCACGGCAAATTTGATTTCGACGATATTCTCGTCTTCAGTCAGCATTGCCGATTCACGCAAGCCGGTGCTTTTGATCACCACATCCCGGCCGACATCGGCAGACCGGATTTGCGTCACGAAAACGAGTTCGTGACGCTGGATCGGATAAGGCAGCCGCCAGTTGAAACCGGCGTTCACGGTGCTCTTGTATTTTCCAAACTGTGTGATGACGGCCTGCTGACCTTCTTGCACAATAAAAAATCCGGTCCCAAGCCAGATCAACACGGCAATTGCGGCAATCAAGCCAATGCCGAAACCCGCATTTTTCATGTCCGGCTGGAAACCGCCGCCTGCAGGACCACGGCCTCCACCCTGCTTCCCCCCAAAGAGACCGCCCAGCTTGCGGTTGAGGTCACGCCAGAGTTCATCCAGGTCCGGTGGCTGACCAGCGGTGTTTTTGTCACGTCCTCGATGACCCGAGGGGGGCGTGGATGGGGGACGCTCCGAATCGGAGTTTCCCGTGCCATCGTTCTTATCATCGCCACGACCCCAACGGGGGTCATTCAGATTCAACATTCCCCGGATGCGCTCAGGCAATATGGCCCAGCGCGGGGTACGGCTTTGAGGATTCATTCGCAAAATCTCTGTTTCTCTGAATACGTGAACAAAGCGGCATTGTGCCCAATCAGGCACTATCTGGAGGCAATTCAGCATCGGCACCTAGGGTCATGGATGCCGGCTGGGCTTTGGGCACGCAGTCCGACAATCCGCGCCTCAAGGAGGGAAGCCCCTCTCCAGAGCCAGCACTCAGGAAGAACCGCTGAACGGGGGTACCTTGCATGTCGTAGATGTCATTCAGGACTTCCGGCCGTTGCTCGGGCGACAACATGTCCAGCTTGTTGAAAACCAGTATCTGGGGCACGTTCGCAGCGCCGATTTCAGAGAGCACCCGCTGGACTTCCATAATTTGCTCTGGAAAGTTGGGATTCGATGCATCTACCACATGCAGCAAAAGATCTGCATCCACCGCCTCCTGGAGAGTGGCCTGGAACGCATCAATCAATCCATGGGGAAGATCACGAATGAACCCCACGGTGTCCGACAAAGACACCGATCGCCCAGCCTCTGCAAGATAGAGTTGGCGAGTCGTCGTATCCAATGTGGCAAACAGCTGATCTGCGGCGTACGCTCGCGCCTTTACCAGTGCATTGAACAGTGTGGATTTACCGGCGTTCGTGTACCCCACCAACGATATGTTGAAAGTGTCCCGGCGCTCGCGCTGGCGTCGCTGTGTGGAGCGCTGACGCTTGACCTTTTCTAGTCTTTCGCGTGTGCGCTTGATCGACTCACCGATCATTCTTCGATCAAGCTCGATCTGTGTTTCGCCTGGCCCACCCCGGGCTCCGATGCCCCCACGCTGACGCTCCAGATGGGACCAGCGTCGGACAAGTCTGGTGCTCAGGTATTGGAGTTTTGCCAACTCCACTTGCAGCTTGCCTTCATGGCTTCTGGCACGCTGGGCAAAGATTTCCAAGATCAACAACGTTCGATCATTGACTGGAAGATCCAGATGCCGTTCGAGATTGCGTTGTTGCGCTGGACTCAAGGCCTGGTCAAACAGCACTTCCACCGCCTGATGCATCTGCGCAAGCAGCCGGATCTCGTCCGCCTTGCCACTGCCTACAAACAAGGCGGCATCAGGGGCTTTCCGCTTGCAGGTGATTCGCGCCACGGGATTCAATCCCGCTGTCTGCGCAAGCAGACCCAACTCTTCCAACTCAGCGTCGAAATGGGGCAAACCAAAATCAACGCCAACCAAGATGACCGGCGTCTTGGGAGAGGCAAGCGTATCGTATGAACTCAAGACGGCCCGCCCAGAGGCATGTTCGCTACATGCCCGACGGGCATACCACCTTCGTTCAAGAGTTACCGGCCTCGGCGTCGGACGCTTCAGCCGTCGAGAAGTTGACAGCGCGACCTGGGACGATGGTGGAGATGGCGTGCTTGTAGACCATCTGGGTGACCGTGTTACGCAGCAGCACCACGTATTGGTCGAATGATTCGATCTGGCCCTGAAGCTTGATGCCGTTCACGAGATAGATCGAGACGGGTACATGCTCGCGACGAAGCGCGTTCAGGAAGGGATCTTGAAGAAGTTGGCCTTTGTTGCTCACGATATTCTCCGTGTTCAGGAATATTGTTGTAAAGCGGCACCTTACCACAGCTGTAGAGGCGCCGAAGGAAAACCGAGGAAACCCCTCGCAGGGTCCTGGGCTAGTGGTCGCCCTTATCGGTGAAGGGGTTGTGCGACGTCTTCAACTCGATGCGAAGGGGGGTCCCGACCAGATCGAACTCCTTGCGGAAACGGCCTTCTAGGAAGCGTTTATACGCTTCCGTGACATGCTCCAACGAATTGCCATGGACCACGATGACAGGCGGATTCATGCCGCCTTGATGGGCGTATCGCAACTTGGGCCGGAACATGCCAGAACGCTTGGGCGCCTGGAACTGCACCGCCTCCAGCAGCAACCGCGTCAATACGGGCGTGGACATCTTGCACATCGCCGCTTTCTGGGCCTGCACGATGGATGTCCACAAAGGGCCTAACCCCTGGCGCTTCTTTGCTGAAATGAAATGCAACGACGCAAACTTGAGGAACGACAACCGCGTCTCGATGGAGCGCTCCAGCAGTTGGCGACCGTAGTCGTCCATGGCATCCCATTTGTTGACTGCCAAAACCACCGCGCGACCACTTTCAAGAATGTATCCAGCAATGTGCGCATCCTGGTCGGTGACCCCCTGCGTCGCATCGAGAACAAGAAGCACCACATTGGCGGACTCAATGGCTTGCAGTGTCTTCACCACGGAGAACTTCTCGATGGCTTCGAACACCTTACCTTTTCGACGCAAGCCTGCGGTGTCGACGAGCTCAAAGCGCTGGCCATTACGCTCGAAAGGAACGGAAATGGCGTCTCGCGTGGTCCCTGGCATATCGAATGCCACCAAGCGCTCCTCGCCCAGCCACGTATTGATCAGGGTGGACTTACCGACATTCGGGCGGCCAGCTACCGCAAGCTTGACCACGCTCTTGTCTTCGGCTTCCGCGTCTTCGTCCGGATCCGGCAAGTGGAGAGGCTCCAGAGCCAACTCAACCAAGCTGCGAATACCCTGTCCGTGGGCTGCTGAAATGGGATAGATCTCTCCCAACCCCAGCTCATAGAACTCGACGAGCTGCACCCCCTCGCGCATTCCCTCGGCCTTATTGCCGACAAGGAGACAAGGCTTGCCCAAGCGCCGCAGGTAGTTGGCGATGTCATGGTCCTGAGCAGACAACCCGGCGCGGGCATCGACGACAAAGATGACGACATCGGCCTCAGCGACAGCCTGCTGTGTCTGCTTGGCCATCTCGCGGTAAATGCCGCTGGCGGCATCGGGCTCGAAGCCTCCGGTGTCGATCACGATGTATTCGTGCTTGCCCTGCTTTCCGTTCCCGTAGTGCCGGTCGCGCGTCAAGCCTGCGAAGTCGGCAACGATCGCATCCCTCGATTTCGTCAGCCGGTTGAAGAGCGTGGATTTGCCCACATTGGGGCGACCGACCAAAGCGATGACTGGTTTCATCCAGATCAACCCGTCAATCCGGGCGGAAGCCGTAAACGCCGCCATTGCGCGTTACGACCACCAGAGTGCTCCCTGCCGCCACCGGCGCTGCAGCGATGCCTGAACCATCCGTCGTCATCCGATTCAGCGGTGAGCCATCTTCACGCGAGAGCAGGTGCACCAAGCCCGTGTCGTCACCGACGACGACCGACCTGCCAAGCAACAGCGGTGCGGTCAAGCGCCGGTATTGAAGTCGGTCCGAAGACCAGGCACGCGAGCCATCGGCACGCCGCCAAGCAATCACCACCCCGTTGCTCTCTGTGCCGAAAATCGAGGTGTCATCGCCGTGAATGCCTTCCGTTCCATTGGCCGGCTGCGTCCAGGCCACGGTACCTCGCACCGTGTTCACACAACCCACAGTAGACACGAAAGCGCGGGCACAAACACTGTCGCCTTCGCGGCTTGTGCGCCCGACCAATTCAACCAGCCGCTCGACATCATTGGTCCCTCTGGGGCTGGCCAGCGGCGCTTCCCAACGCACCGTGCCATTGTCAGGATTGAATCCGACCATCCGGCCCGCCAGTCCCGCGACCAGCGTGTCGCCTACAGCCGTCAATACACCCGACTGGCGCAACACCAGCGGCTCTCCCGGCCTGGGTTGATTCCACAAACGAAGCCCCGTCGCAGCATCAAACGCCGAAACGGACCGATCGGCCGCCAGGACGAAGATGCGATTGCCCGCCACCAACGGCGCTGTGTACGCTTGCGCGGACAGCGGCTTGCGCCAAATCTCACGGCCATCGGACAAGGCAATCAACTGGTTATCGACGGAGACCACAGCGGCCCACTTGCCGTCGCTGCCCACACCAGCAGACAAAGGTGTGCCAAGGCTGGCTCGCCAGACATCACCGCCGGTGCGCGCATCGACGGCAACGACCACGCCATCCGCAGAAGCCACCGTCACCGTGTTGCCATTGACATGCACATCGAGCGGCAGCCGACCGATGGCGCCCACTTTCGACGTCCACGCTTGGCGCACACCGATCACTGGCACGTTCGCACCCAACTCGGCGGGCTTCGGCTTTGCGGGACCGCCCCACAGAGAGCAACCGGTCAACAGTAGAAAGCACGCCGTTGCCACGGCAGCGACCGCTGCGCGTGGTGCACCCAAACGTGTTGCCTGAAAATCCATGTGACTGCGCATCATTTGGAATCTCCCGCAGTCGCTGCCGAGGCCACGAGTTGTGGCTGCACACCCAGGGCATTGAGCTTCACCTCGACCAAGCGGCGGTACTCCATGCCCTCTTCCAGCGATTTGTAGGCACGCTGGTATTCAGCGATGGCTTCCGGCTTCTTGTCCAGCAGCACCAATGCGTCGCCCTTGCGGTCCGCGACCAAAGCATCGAACTCTGCAGGAAAACTTCCAGACAACTGCTTCAACGCTTCGTCGTATGCCTTCTGGTCCATCAGCAAGCTGGCAAGCCGCAGTTTGGCTAGTGCCTTGTAGCCCGCATCCGAAGCATTGTCCGCAACCCAAGCCAGGGCCGCCTTGGCACCGTCTGGATTGCCGCTTTCCACCAAGCTTTTGGCTACCAGAAGGCCGGCTTGCCCCGCCTTTGTCGTACCGCCATACCGCGATTTGAGGTCGCCGAAAGCCTGCTCCAAGCGCGGGGTGTCTTTTGCCTGCGCAGCCGTTTCCACGGCATCAGACAGCGCAGCCGCCTGTGCCGCCTGTCGGTTCTGCCAGTACTGGTATCCATTCCATGCCGCAAACGCGCCGAAAACCAATACCAGGATGCCACTGATCAGCGTGCCCCAGGTATTCCAGAAATGCTTGAGTTGGTCAAGCTGCTCTTGTTCTTCAAGATCGAGGTGATTTGCCATGTAGGGTCTCTGTTAGCGGGGGGATTGTAGAGTGGGCGCCCAGTCGGGCAGCGCATCGAGCGCCCGCTCCACCTGGTCACCCCCGCCTTCCCGCAGCGGTTTGATCGTTACGGCCGATCGCACAAGCTCGTCAGCACCAAAGATCAATGCGTGCCTGCAGCCGCTGGCATCGGCCTTCTTGAACTGCGATTTCATGCTACCCATGCCTTCGCCCCGAACCGCAGGGCTGTGCATCTGCACGCTCACGCCCAAGGCCCGCAACTGCTGCAGCACGGCCATGACAGCGGGCAACGACTTTTCGTCCGGCACGATGGCATAGGCATCGGCCAACAGCATGGGCGGGGCCGCTTCCTGCTCTTTGACGAGTTCCAGCACACGCTCGACTCCAAGAGCCCAGCCCACCGCCGGCGCGGGCTTGCCTCCAATTTGCTCGAAGAGATAGTCGTAGCGCCCCCCGCCGCAAATGGTGCCTTGGGAGCCGAGTTGCTCCGTCACGAACTCAAAGACCGTGAGGTTGTAGTAGTCCATGCCCCGGACCAGGCGCGGATTGACGGTCCAGGCCACGCCATTCGCATCAAGGATGGCCTTGACGGTGTCGAAGTGGCGCCTGGATTCTTCGCCAAGGTAGTCCAGTAGTTTGGGAGCCGCTTGCACCAAGCTCTGCATGGCCGGATTCTTCGTATCCAGGATGCGCAGGGGATTGCTGTGCAGGCGGCGGCGAGCATCCTCGTCCAAAAGCTCGGAATGGCCTTCCAGATAGGCGATGAGCGCCGCACGGTGGGCTTTGCGCTCTTCAGGCTGCCCAAGGCTGTTGAGTTCCAGGCGAACGTCTTTCAGGCCCAGCTCCTTCCAGAGTGCATCCGCCAGCAGGATCAGCTCGGCGTCGACCTCGGCGCCATGGAAACCCATGGCTTCGGCACCGACCTGGTGAAACTGCCGGTAGCGCCCCCGCTGGGGCCGCTCATGGCGGAACATCGGCCCCATGTAGTACAGGCGCTTGCCACCGTCGTACAGCATCGAATGCTCCGCTGCGGCACGAACGACGCCTGCCGTCGCCTCGGGACGCAGCGTCAGATGCTCACCGTTCAAACGGTCTTCAAACGAATACATTTCCTTTTCGACGATATCGGTCACTTCGCCCAAGCCACGCACGAACAGCGCCGTCGGTTCGACGATGGGTGTTCGCACATTGCGATAGGCATATCGGGCCATGAGTGCCCGCACCTTGTCCTCCAGCCATTCCCAGCGCGCCGAGTCGAGGGGAAGAATATCGTTCATGCCTTTGACGGCCACCAATTTGCTTGTCTTTGGCAGAGGATTGCTTGTCTTGTTGCTCACGGAATGCATCAATGGTTAAGTGACTGGCGCGCCAGCAGCGGCCTGCGCATGCGCGGGCTCGGAAGGCGGCTTTCAATTCAGATCAAGAAGCAGCGACCGCCGTGCTGAAGCGGTCGGCGATGTAGCGTTCGACGAGCTGCTGGAACTCCTGCGCGATATTGTCGCCGCGCAGGGTCAACGCCTTCTCTCCGTCGATGAAGACGGGCGCGGCCGGGGCCTCTCCGGTGCCCGGCAAGCTGATGCCGATGTCGGCGTGCTTGCTTTCACCCGGACCGTTCACGATGCAGCCCATCACCGCCACCTTGATCTTTTCGACCCCGGGGTATTTGAGTCGCCAGACCGGCATCTGCGACCGCAGAAAGTCATCGATCTGCTTGGCCAACTCCTGAAAGGTGGTGCTGGTCGTGCGCCCGCAACCGGGGCATGCGGTCACGCTGGGCACGAACATGCGCAAACCCAGCGCCTGCAAAATTTCGGAAGCAACGACGACTTCCTGGGTGCGGGCCTCGCCAGGCTGCGGCGTTAGGGAGACGCGGATGGTGTCGCCGATGCCTTCCTGCAAAAGAATCGACAAGGCCGTGGTGGATGCCACGGTTCCCTTGGTGCCCATACCCGCTTCGGTCAGGCCCAGGTGCAAGGCGTAGTCGCAACGCTTTGCCAACTCACGGTACACGGACACCAGATCCTGCACTCCGCTGACCTTGCACGAGAGGATGATCTGGTTGCCATCCAGCCCCATTTCCTCGGCGCGCTTCGCCGATTCGATGGCCGATGTGATCAGCGCTTCATACATGACCTGCCGCGCATCCCAAGGAGACGGCCGCCGATTGTTGGCATCCATGAGCTCGGCGAGCAACTCCTGGTCGAGGCTGCCCCAGTTGACGCCGATGCGCACGGCCTTGTCCCAGCGCATCGCCGCGTCGATCATCTGGCCGAACTGGCGGTCGCGCTTGTCGCCCTTACCGACATTGCCGGGGTTGATGCGGTACTTGGACAGCGCCTGGGCGCAATCGGGGTATTCGGTCAGCAGCCGGTGCCCGTTGTAATGGAAGTCTCCTACCAGCGGAACGGTTTCGCCCATGCGATCGAGCTGCTCACGGATATAGGGGACCGCCGCAGCCGCTTCGGGCGTGTTCACGGTGATCCGGACGAACTCGGAACCGGCCTGCGCCAGTTCCTTGATCTGTATCGCCGTGCCGATTGCATCGACGGTGTCGGTATTGGTCATGGACTGCACGCGCACGGGTGCGTCTCCGCCCACCGTGACCACACGCGAGCCCCAGGTGATTCGGGCTTGCCGCGAGCGTCGCGGCTGGGGCGCAGCCATCGCAATCGGAAAAGCGGGCGTTAATAAAGGGTTCACGGTTTCACCTCAAATCGAGCAACGTTTTCGCGCGAAACGGTTTTGAGCTCCAAAGGCTTGCCGTGGACCACCACTTCAGTGACGTCGGCCTTACCGATGACCACGGACCATGGCGGGGTTCCCGGAACCGTCACGCTCTCGCCGGCCGCCAAGACACGCTGAAGGACGGTGGCTCCCGCCGCACTGCGCACCTGAACCCACGATTCTCCGCGCGTGCGAATGACCAGGGCGGCATCCGGACTACCTGCCGGTGCGGATGCCGGGGCCTCAGGCGCGGCCACTGCAGCCGTCGCCGCGGGCGATACACTCGATGGGCTTGCCATGGAAGATGGTGCAGAAGCCGACGGGGCTGGAACCGAAAGTGCAGTCACTGGCTGGGCAGGACTGGCAGCATCGCCGCCCTTGGCGCCTTCGGCTTCCGGGGCCGTACCTGTCGCCGACACTGTTTCATTGCCGGCCACGCCATCAGGCCGATGGGGCCAAAGCAGAACGGCAGCAGCGCCCACCAGCAACACGATCACCGCGAAGATGGCGGTGCGGGAACCCGATCCGCTGGAAGACGACGCCAACTGGCCGCTGCCAGGCTTGAACGATGCATTGATGCCTCGGTGCGCCGACAGCGCAGGTGGCTGATTGCGCGGTAGCAGCGCCAGCACGGGTGCGGGATCCACCTTGAGCGTGCGGCACATGCTGGAGGCCAGGGCACGCACAAAAACCACGTCCGGAAAAACCTCGAAGTAACCCGCTTCCAAGGCTTCCAGCTTGTGCACCGGCACCTTGAGGGCCACGGCCAGTGCCGCAATGTGCACGCCAGCGGATTCGCGGGCTTGCCGCAGCATCAGCCCTGCGGCCACGCTGTCCTGGGTTGGCGAGACTTCACTGTCCACAGGCTGTCCATCGTGCCCCACCACCGGCTCATTCATTGAACGCCCCTCGGTCATATGCCATCAATTCTTTGGAGTCAGGAAAACGCTTGCGCAGTTGTTCGGCGAGTTGCCGCATCGCCACCGAATCACTCAACGCCCGCTCGATCTTGATGCCCAGCCAAAGCGATTCCGCATTGGCGAACTCGCTGTTGTTCAGGCGGCGAATGTAGAACTGCGCACGCTTGATCTCGCCGCGGCGAAACATGAGCGACGACAGGTTGTATCCCACCACAGGGTTGCCCGCATCCAGTTCATACGCCTTGAGCAGTGTCTGCTCGGCTTCTGCGATCTGCCCGGCACGCTCCTGGCAAAGGCCTTGGGCCATGAGCGTCTTGCTGCGGGCGGTATAGGTCCGGCTGGCCAGGGCCCGCTCGAAATACTGCTGGCTTTCCGCGTACTTCTGCTGCTGGCACAGAAGCCAGCCATAGTTGTGCAGCAGGTTGGGCTCGGACGGGTGAAAGCCGAGTGCACGGCGAAAGCTCTCTTCCGCCAGCGGCAGATCCCCCAGGCGCAGATAAATCAGCCCGCGCAGGTTGTAGGCATCACCGTACGACGGGTCTGTGGTCAGCGATTGGCGTACTTCGTCCAGCGCCACCGTGGTCTGGCCCATCTCGAGGTAATTGGCGGCCAGCTCCAACCGGAGCCTGGCGCGGCGGCGGGTTTCCGTCTCTTCCGACGGCGTGACGTACTCCGCACTGCCAGACGAGGCATTCGAGCCGCCAGAGGCCGCGCACCCACCCAGGCCCGCCAACCCGACCGCAGCAAGGCACAAGGCCATCGCCCATCGGGCATGCCGCTCAACAACCGCGACCGATCTCGTCATGTAGATCCTTCCTGCTCAAAGGCAATGCGTGCCATGCGCCAGCTTCCGGAAAAGGTGATTTGAAAATCCCAATGGCGGCATCGCTTCACCCCTTCGTCCGTCACGGCGTTTTCCGAGATGGCGGGCCCAAGGGGGTCAGCCGCACCGGAAAATCACGTCACAGGCTTGAGCACGATGGTGCGCTGCTTGGCCATGCGCTCGGCGGCCCGGGTTCGGTCTTTCACATCTCCCGCCAACTGGCCGCACGCGGCGTCGATATCGTCGCCACGCGTTTTGCGCACGGTCGTAACGATACCCGCATCACTCAACAACTTTGCGAAAACCGCAACTTGCTGCGGGGTCGATCGGTGCAGGCCGGAAGCAGGAAAGGGGTTGAATGGAATCAGGTTGAACTTGCAGCGAACACCCTGCCCATGGCGGGGTCGCACCAGATCGATGAGTTGCCGGGCATGTTCTGCCTGGTCGTTCACGCCATCGAGCATGCAATATTCGAAGGTGATGAAATCGCGCGGCGCATGCGCCAGATAGCGCTGGCAGGCATCCAGAAGCTCCTGCAACGGGTATTTACGATTGAGCGGCACCAGGTTGTCACGCAGCGGATCGTTGGGCGCGTGCAGCGAAACAGCCAGCGCCACAGGGCAGTCCTGGGAAAGCCGATCCATCATGGGAACGACACCCGAGGTCGACACCGTCACGCGGCGCCGGGACAGGCCATAGCCGTGATCGTCCAGCATGGCACGCAACGCGGGCACGAGGGCGGTGTAATTCTGCAGCGGCTCACCCATGCCCATCATCACGACGTTGGAGATGACGCGCTCTTCGCTGCCCAGCCTTCGGCGCAGTGCATGCTCCGCGAACCACAACTGGGCGATGATTTCGCCCGTCGTCAGGTTGCGGCTGAAACCTTGGTGTCCGGTGGAGCAGAAACGGCATCCCACGGCGCATCCGGCCTGGGAAGAAATACACAGGGTGCCCCGGTCATCCTCTGGGATGAACACGGTTTCGACCGCATTGCCGTCACCCACGTCGAACAGCCACTTGACCGTGCCGTCCGTCGAAACATGTTCGCTCACGACCGGCAATGCCTGCACATGGGCGCAGGACTTCAGTTTTTCCCGCAGCGACTTCGCCAGATCGCTCATCTGGTCGAAATCGTGCGCGCCCCGCTGGTGAATCCAGCGGAACAATTGGGTCGCCCGAAAACGCTTCTCCCCCAGCTGCTCGCAAAACGCAGCCAGACCGTCGAGGTCGAAGTCAAGGAGATTGGTGGTCATCGGAGCGAAGGCTGTTCACGTCGATCACCGCCCCCTGCACTGGGCGCGCGGCCTGGGCAGCGCTCCGGCGCAAGGGTGGATCGCATATCAGCGCGAGTAGATGTTGAGGCCAGGGAAGAAGAAAGCCACTTCTGCCTGAGCGGTTTCCAAGGCGTCGGAACCGTGCACGGCGTTGGCATCGATGCTGTCTGCGAAGTCAGCGCGGATCGTGCCGGCTTCTGCCTTCTTGGGGTCGGTGGCGCCCATGAGTTCACGGTTCTTCAGGATGGCGTTCTCGCCTTCCAGGGCCTGGATCATCACAGGGCCGGAGATCATGAAGTCCACCAGGTCCTTGAAGAAAGGACGCTCCTTGTGCACGCCGTAGAACTGTTCGGCTTCCAGGCGCGACAGGTGGGCCATGCGTGCTGCGACCACCTTCAGGCCAGCGGCTTCGAAGCGGGCGTAAATTTGGCCGATGACGTTCTTGGCCACTGCGTCGGGCTTGATGATGGAGAGGGTGCGTTCGATAGCCATGTTGATTTTCCTGGAGAGTGGTTGATCTATTTGAATTTTTCGCCCTGCGGACAAAGCCCTCGATTCTAACTGGGCGGATTAATTCCCCAAGGCGCGAAGGTTCAGCGACCGCCGCGGCGCGGCGGGCCGTTGCGTTTCTGGTCCTGCCGGTAGCGCGACAGGCTGTCCGTGCCGATGTAGCCCACCGACGTCTTCATCGGATCCGGCTGGCTGCCCGTGCCGCCACCGCCGCCCTGGCGCCCACCGGGTGCGCCGTCCTTGCCGCGCCCTGCGCCCGGTCCATAGCCCGGCTTGCGCGCAGAAGATGGCGCGGCCGCATCGCGCGGCGTGCCATTGTTGCGACCGCGGGGCCCGCCACGGCGCAAGCCGCTTTTGCGGTCCGCAGGTCCGGCAGGTGCCTCGACCGTCTCTCTGGGGGCCTTGTTGCCACCACCCACGGCCTGCATGAGCGCGCGGATATCGCGCTCGTCCAGTTCCAGCCACGCGCCGCGCTTGAGTCCGCGGGGCAGCATCATCGCGCCGTAGCGGATGCGGATGAGCCGGCTGACCGCATGGCCCACGGCCTCCAGCATGCGCCGGACTTCGCGGTTGCGGCCTTCGGAGATGGTCACGCGATACCAGCAGTTGGAGCCTTCGCCGCCGCCATCCTCGATAGAGCCGAACGAAGCCATGCCGTCGTCGAGCTGCACGCCGTCGAGCAGCCGCTGCTTCTCTTCGTTGCTGAGTGCGCCCAGCACCCGCACGGCATATTCACGCTCCAGGCCAAAGCGGGGGTGCATCAACTGGTTGGCCAGCTCGCCCGAACTGGTGAACAGCAACAAGCCCTCGGTGTTCAGGTCCAGCCGCCCCACGGACTGCCACTTTCCATGGGCGAGCCGCGGCAGCTTGCGAAACACGGTGGGCCGGTTCTGGGGATCGTCGTGCGTCACCACTTCGCCCGCTGGCTTGTGGTACGCGATGACCCGGGCGGGAGGGGGATCGATGCGGTAGCGAATGGGCCGGCCATTCACTTTCACCTGATCGCCGAACTGCACGCGCTGACCGATGTGCGCCGGCTCGTTGTTGACCGAAATGCGGCCTTCCAGGATCAATTGCTCCATTTCCAGGCGAGAGCCCAGCCCCGCCTGGGCCAACACCTTGTGCAGCTTGGGCGTTTCCACCTGCGGCAGCAGGACGCGGCGCGGCGGCACAGCATCGGCTGCCGTTTCGTCCTCGTCCAGGCGGCCGGACACCACGTCGGCGAACTGATATCCCGGCGTGGTACGCGCCCCCGCAGCAGGGCGAGGCCCCGAAGGGCGCTCCGATCTGGTTGAAGCAGGTTCAGTCCGCCCCGGCGCAGGGGCAGCCTCCACCGCCGTCCCATCCGGTGCAGCGACAGCCTCGGCATCCTGCGCGGACTCGGCAGAAGCCTCCACCGGCTGGCCTGCTGCCGCGTCGGACTCCTTCGGCGCCTTCTTGCGGGGCGGCTTGCGGGTCGCGGGCTTCTTCACGCTGGCGTCTGCCTCGGCGGGCAACGCGGGCTGGTCGTCGGCAGGTTCTGAAATGGGATCGTTCATGGGAGACTCTCTGGTGTGCCGTTATCGGCGTCTTTTGGCTTCTCGTGCGAGGGGGCCAGCACGTCTTCTTCGTCGGATGGGCGCGGCGTGTCTTCTGTGGACGGGCCGGTGACCGGCTCCGTTTCGGAGCCCTGCGGCACCGAAGGCACCGCCTCTGCCACAGGGGGGTCATCCCCTGGCGCCGGGTCGGCAGGTGCGTCGAGCGGCAAGGTGCCGCCAGAACCCAGCGCTTCGAGCACGCTGTCCTGCACGGCCGGATTTTCCATCACGGGCAACTGGTCGAGCGACTGCAGCCCGAGGTCGTCCAGAAACTGCCGCGTGGTGGCGAACAGGGCGGGCCGGCCCACGGTTTCGCGGTGCCCGATGACCTCCACCCAGCCACGGTCTTCCAGCTGCTTGATGATCAGGCTGTTCACGGTCACACCGCGGATGTCCTCGATGTCGCCCCGCGTCACCGGCTGCCGGTAGGCAATGATGGCCAGCGTTTCCAGGGTGGCCCGGGTGTAGCGCGGCGGCTTTTCCGGATGCAGCCGGTCCAGGTACTCGCGCATTTCGGGACGGCTCTGGAAACGCCAGCCCGTCGCGACCTGCACGAGCTCCACGCCCCGCAATGCCCAGTCCTGCTGGAGTTCCAGCAGGATGGTTTTCAGGGTATCGGTTCCGAGAGCGTCGTTGAAGAGCGTGCGCAACTCGCGCAGGGTCGCCGGTTGCGGAGCGCAGATCAGCGCGGTTTCAAGGACCCGTTTGGCGTCCACCGTATTCATGGTTCAGCAATTGCGGGGAAAGGGACGCCACGTGTCGAAAAGGGCGCCATGCCTGTCAAAGGGTTCGTTCAGCGGGACCGCACGCAAAGACCTTGGTGCTGTTCCCAGCCCTGCAGTGTGTCCATGCGGGCGAGTCGGCTGGTACAGCCGCTAGGCGCGATTGTAGCGCAGGCCCCAAAAATCCAGGGCGTTTTCCATGTCCGGCGGCAGAGGCGCATGGAACTCCATCGGCTCACCCGTCATGGGATGGGCGAAGGCCAACCGGTACGCGTGCAGCGCCTGCCGGGAGAGCCCCCCCGCCGCTTCCCCGCCGTACAAGGCATCGCCCACCAGGGGATGGCGAAGCGAGGCCATGTGCACCCGGATCTGGTGCGTGCGCCCGGTGTGCAGCGTGCAGCGCACGAAGCAGACCGGATCGACGCTGTCGAGCAGGGCAATGTCCGTGCGCGCGGGCTTGCCCGACTGCGTGGCCAGGTCCACCACGGCCATGCGCAGGCGGTTGCGCGGGTCACGGCCGATGCTTCCCTCGACCACGCGCTGCTCCGGCCCGCTCCAGGGGCGGTGGCCGATGGCGAGGTACTGCCGGCTCACTTCGCGGGCGGCGATCATGCGCACCAGCGCATCCATGACGCCCCGCTCGCGCGCCACGACCATCAACCCGCTCGTGTCCTTGTCGAGCCGGTGGACGATGCCCGCCCGGGGCACCAGCAGCGCCTTGGGATCGCGGGCCAGCAGGCCGTTGAGCAAGGTCCCGCTCCAGTTGCCGGGCGCGGGGTGAACGACGAGCCCCGCAGGCTTGTGGATCACCAGCAGGTGCGCATCCTCGAACACCACGTCGATGGGCATGGACTCCGGCCGGAAGGCCTGGCTCTGCTGGGTGGGCCGCAGTTCCACCGCCACCACATCGCCCGCCTTGACGCGGGCCGCAGGCTTGGCCGCGGCCTGCCCGTTGAGCAGAACGCCCCCCTGGGCCAGCAATTGCTGCAGATAGCTGCGCGAAAACTCGGGCACCTGATCGGCCAGCGCCCGGTCCAGGCGCTCGCCGTGCTGCGACTCGCCGATGGCGAACTGGCGAATCTCCTGCGAGGCTTCGCCGCCCTCTTCCAGGTCTTCGGTGCCGGCCTCCCCCTCGGGGAGCAGGCCGGGGCCGGACGGCAGCGTGCTCAACGCGCCGGCAGGTAGCGGGACGGATCGACCGGCTTGCCCTGGCGGCGGATCTCGAAGTGCAGCTTCACCCGGTCGGTGTCGGAGCTGCCCATTTCGGCGATCTTCTGGCCGCGGCGCACCGTCTGGTCTTCCTTCACCAGCAGGGTCTGGTTGTGGGCGTAGGCCGTCAGGTAGGTGTTGTTGTGCTTGAGGATCACGAGGTTGCCGTAGCCACGCAGGCCGGCGCCGGCATAGACGACCCGTCCATCCGCGGAGGCGAGCACGGGGTCGCCCGCCTTGCCGCCGATGTCATAACCCTTGTTGCGGGCCTCGTCGAAACCCGCCACCAGCGAACCCGACGATGGCCAGATGAACGCCATGTCGTCTTCGCCGCCGGTTGCCGCAGGCGCGGGGCTGGGCGCAGGAGCGGGGGCGGCGGCCACGGCGGGGGCCGATGCGCCGGGCTTGGCACCGCTGGCGGGGGTGGCCGGGGCGATCGCGGACGAGGTGACCGGGCGGGTGACCACGCCGGTATCACTGGCCACCGAGGGCGCTGGCGTGGCCGAAGGCGCGGCCACGCGGAGCACCTGGCCAACCTCGATGAGGTTGGCGTTGTCCAGGTTGTTCCAGCGGGCGATGTCCTTCCAGCTTTGGCCGTTTTCCAGGCCGATGCGAATCAGGGTATCTCCTGGCTTGACCGTGTAGTAGCCGGGTTTGCCGGCGTTTTCAGCACCGGGCAGGGGCTTGGCCGCGGGAGCGACCACCATGCCGGGCTGGGAGGCGGATGTGGAAGCGGACGTGCCACGATCTTCCACCGGTGCCCTGTTGACGCGGGTACCGCAACCCGTCAGCACCAAGGCTGCGAGCGCTACCGAACCCCAACCAACAAGACCACGCGTAACCAACATAAGCAATCCCTTCAGGCAATCCCCGATTTTAGGGGGACAAAATGAACGGCCTCCAAAACGTTCTGTTTCAATCCGTGCGCCGTTTTGTCGATGACCAGCAACACCTGGTGGCCGCCGGCGCCCACCATGGGCGCCACGAGGCGGCCACCCACGGCCAGCTGGTCGATCCACGCCTGAGGGAGGGTCTCGCCGCCTGCCGCGGCGATGATGGCCGCATACGGCGCGCCTTTCGCATAGCCCACCGTGCCGTCGCCGAAGATGAGGTGCACGTTCGCGAGGCGCCAGGGACGCAGGTTGTCGCGCGCCTTCTCGTGCAACGCGCGCAAACGTTCGATGGTGTACACCTCGCGGGCCACGCGCCCCAGCACTGCGGCCTGGTAGCCACAGCCGGTGCCGATCTCCAGCACGCGCCCCAGCCCGGCGGCACGCGCGCCCTCCGCGCCCAGCAGCAGCTCCGTCATGCGGGCGACGATGCTCGGCTTGGAGATGGTCTGGCCCAGCCCGATCGGGAGGCTGGTGTCTTCGTAGGCCTGGTTGACGAGGGCGGTGTCCACGAAGCGGTGCCGCTCCACCGAGCCCATGGCCTGCAGCACGGCTGGCGATGCGATGCCCGAGGCCGCCAGGCGCTGCACCATGCGCGCGCGCACGGCGGCCGAATCGAGCCCCACGCCCTGCGGCATGGGCGGGGCATCGCGGCGCGGCGCGGGCTGCGATGGCGGCCGGGGCGCAGCGCCCGGCGGCGGGTCGATGCGGGCCGGAAAGCCGGGGCGGCGCTGGGTCATCGGGCGGGGGCCGGCGTGGTAGCGGCGGGCGCGTCGGGCACCAGGCGCGCCGCGGTCTGCGTCCAGTAGCCCAGGCCTTCGTGGTCGGTCAGGTCCACCTTCAAAGGGGTGATGGCCACATGGCCCTGGGCCGTGGCATGGAAGTCCGTGCCCTCGGCGTCGTCCTTGGCCGCGCCCGCGCCGCCGATCCAGTACATGACCTCCCCGCGCGGGCTCTGCTGCTCGATGACGCGCTCGGCCGCATGGCGGCGGCCCAGGCGGCACAGCCGCAGGGGCCGCAGTGCATCGAACGGCAGGTTGGGAATGTTCACGTTGAGGAGCCAGGGCGCCTCGCCCACCAGGCTCTGCGCCTGCATCTGCTCGACGATCTCGCGCGCCTTGCGGGCGGCGGATTCGATCTCGCCCCAGCCCTTGTCCACCTGCGAGAACGCGATGGCCGGAATGCCGAAGAGGTAGCCCTCCATCGCGGCGCCCACGGTGCCGGAGTAGATGGTGTCGTCGCCCATGTTGGCGCCGTTGTTGATGCCCGAGACGACCAGATCGGGCCGGTAGCCGAGCAGGCCGGTGAGCGCGATGTGCACGCAGTCCGCCGGGGTGCCGTTCACGTACCGGAAGCCGTTGGCCGCCTGGTGCACGTACAGCGGCGAATGCAGCGTGAGCGCATTGGACTTGGCGCTGTTGTTGTGTTCCGGCGCCACCACCTCGACGTCCGCGATGGTCTTGAGCGCATCGTGCAGGGCCACGATGCCGGGTGCCTGGTAGCCGTCGTCGTTGGAAATGAGGATCTTCATGGGTGGCAGGAAGCAGGGTGCGAGCGATTGTAGGCCGCGTCCGACACGGCGCGGCCGGGCCTGCTCCCGACTGCCCGCCCCTGCCGCCGGCCGCCGTCGCTCCAGGGACTCGCCACGCCGGTCCCCGCGCCTATCATGCGGCCACACCGACAGGAGACCTCCCATGCATGCTTGGCTTTGCACCAACCCGACGGGCGTCGACGCCCTGGCCTGGACCGAACTGCCCACGCCCACGCCGAAGGCGGGCGAGGTGCTGATCGCGATCAAGGCCGCCAGCCTGAACTTTCCCGACCTGCTCATCGTGCAGAACAAGTACCAGATGAAGCCCCCCCTGCCCTTCGTGCCGGGGTCGGAATACGCCGGCGTGGTGGAGGCCGTGGGCGAAGGCGTCACGCACCTGCGCCCCGGGCAGAGCGTGGCCTGCCTCACCGGCACGGGCGGCTTCGGCACCCACGCGGTGGCGCCCGCGGCGCTGTGCATGCCGCTGCCCGAGGGTTTTTCGCACGTGGATGCAGCAGCGTTCATCATGATCTACGCCACCTCGCACCATGCGCTGGTGGACCGGGGGCAGCTCAAGGCCGGCGAGACGGTGCTGGTGCTGGGTGCTGCTGGCGGCGTGGGCACGGCCGCCATCCAGATCGCCAAGAAAATGGGCGCCCGGGTGATCGCAGCCGCCTCCACCGAGGAAAAATGCAAGCTGTGCCTGTCCGTGGGCGCCGACGCCGTCATCAACTACACCGAGGAAAACCTGCGCGAGGCAATCAAGTCGCTGACCGACGGCAAGGGCCCGGACGTAATCTACGACCCGGTGGGCGGCGACTTCACCGAGCCCGCCTTCCGCTCGATCGCCTGGCGCGGGCGCTACCTGGTGGTGGGCTTCGCCTCCGGCCCCATCCCGGCGCTGCCGCTGAATCTGGCGCTGCTCAAGGGCGCCTCGATCGTCGGCGTGTTCTGGGGCGAGTTCTCCAAGCGCGAGCGGCAGGCCAACGCCGCCATGATGGCCGAGCTGGCCGCCTGGTACGGCGAGGGCGCCATCAAGCCCGTGATCGACCGCACCATGCCGATGGCGCAATTGCCCGCGGCCTATGCCCACATGGGATCGCGCGGGGTGATGGGCAAGCTGGTCATGGTGAACTGACGCGAGCGCCGGCCCGCGCCCGCCGGGCCCTTCACCCGGGCCGGTGGTGCGCGGGACCGGCGTTGCACGGATGCCCTGCGGGCGCCTGTTCAAGCGGTGCGCCGTCTGTCACACTCGCGCATCTTTGCCTTTCCGTGCACGCCAGATGGCCGACCGCCCCCCTTCAGAAATCGCGCGAGAAACCCTCAAGCAGCTGGCCGCGCGCCGTTTGGCGCCCACGCCCGACAACTACCAGGCGCTCTACGACGAGATCGCCGGCAATCCCAGCCCCACCGCCTTTCCGGAAGGCCCCCTGCGCCACATCCTGCGAGTGCTGCCCGGGCAGACCCCGGCGCAAAAACGCCTGCTGGGCCTGTTCGAATCCGCCATCGACAACACCGACTGGGCCCAGTTGCAGAGCGTGCTGGTGGGCTACGCCAACCTCGGCCTGGCCAGCGTGGCCGCACCGGCCGCCGCGGCGGCGGAACCCTCGGCCGCCACGCACCTGCCCGAGGAACTGACCGAGCAGCTCGCCCGCCTGATCGACAACACCCTGCCCGCGCTGGGCGAGGACGATGCCCGCGTGCATGAACTGGCCGCGCAGCTGACCAACTTCCTGCGCCAGCCCTCGCCCCCGGTCTCGACCTTCGGCCTGATGCTGAACAACTTCAGCTACCGGCTCTCGTTCGCCACCGAGGACCAGGCCGCCATCCGCGCCAGCCTGCTCGAACTGCTGCACATGCTGTTCGAGAACATCGCCGTGCTGAGCCAGGACGACCGCTGGCTGCAGGGCCAGGTCGAGGCGCTGATGGCCGCCTCCACGCCGCCGCTCACGCTGCGCCGGCTGGACGAGGTGCAGCGGCGCCTGAAGGACGTGATCTTCAAGCAGACGGAGGCCAAGGAGCGCACCGTGCAGGCGCAGGAACAGATGAAGGAGCTGCTGGCCACCTTCATCGAGCGGCTGGTGCAGATCACCGCCTCCAGCAGCACCTACCACGACAAGATGGAGCACTGCGCCGAGCGCATCGGCCAGGCCAACAGCCTGCAGGAGATCACCCCGCTGCTCGAAGAGGTGATGAGCGCCACGCGCGCCATGGCCCTGGACAGCCGGGTGGCGCGCGACGAGCTGCAGGACCTGCGCGCGCGCTCCGATGCGCGCCATGCCGAGATCGCCAAGCTGCAGGAAGAGCTGGACCGCGCCAGCGCCCAGGCCCGGCACGACCCGCTCACCGGCTCGCTCAACCGCAAGGGCCTGGACGAGGTGATGGAGCGCGAGATCGCCCGCGCCACGCGCAACGGCTCGCCCCTGTGCGTGGCCCTGCTGGACGTGGACAACTTCAAGCTCATCAACGACCGCCTGGGCCACACGGCCGGCGACGAGGCGCTGGTGCACCTGGCCGGCGTCACGCGCGAGGTGATGCGCCCGCAGGACATGCTGGCGCGCTACGGCGGCGAGGAATTCGTGCTGGTGCTGCCCGACACCGACCTGGACCAGGGCGTGGAAGCCATGAAGCGGCTGCAGCGCGAGCTGACCACGCGCTACTTCCTGAAGGACCGCGAGAAGGTGCTCATCACCTTCAGCGCCGGCGTGGCGCAGATGGCCGAGCAGGAGGGCAGCACGGAAGCCATCCGCCGGGCCGACCAGGGCATGTACCTGGCCAAGCGCGCGGGCAAGAACCGGGTGATGGCTGCCTGAGCCCCTCCCGGGCGGCCTTTTCCGAGCGCCCGGCCTGACCGTTTCCGCTCGCGCACTGCCAACCTTCCCATGACGCAAACACCCCTGCTCTCGCGCCGGGCACTGCTGCAACGGGCCGCCTGGGCCGCAGGCGTGGCCGCCTGGCCCCGCTGGGCCGGGGCAGGCACCGCAGCGCTGCGGCACGACCCGTTCACGCTGGGCGTGGCCAGCGGCGACCCCTCGCCCGATGGGATGGTGCTGTGGACGCGTCTCGTGCCCGCCGAACCCGGCGCGTGGAACCGCCCGATCGCCGTGCGGTGGGAGGTGGCGCACGACGACGCGTTTCGCCGCATCGTGCAGCGCGGCACGGCCACCGCCCTGCCGGACTTCGCGCACAGCGTGCATGTCGAGCTGCAGGGGCTGGCCCCGGGGCGCTGGTACCACTACCGCTTTCTGCAGGGCGACGCCGTCAGCGCCACCGGCCGCACGCGCACCGCGCCGGCCGCCGCGGATGTGGCGCCGGGCCTGCGCATCGCCTTCGCGTCGTGCCAGCGGTGGGAGCACGGCCACTACGCGGCCTGGGCCGACGTTTGCCGCCAGTCGCCCGACCTGGTGCTGTTCCTGGGCGACTACATCTACGAATACGCCAGCCCCAAAGACCCGGCCGGGCTGGCGCGCGTGCACGGCCTGCGCCTGGCGCACACGCTGGCCGACTACCGCGACCGCTACGCGCTGCACAAGAGCGATCCGTCGCTGCAGGCGGCCCACGCGCTGTGCCCCTGGGCCACGACCTGGGACGACCACGAGGTGCAGAACGACTACGCCGGCACCCACGGCCGCGGCGACGCCGCCGACTTCCTGGCGATGCGCACGGCGGCATGGCAGGCCTTCTACGAACACACGCCGCTGCGCGCCGCGAGCCTGGCGGCCAGCGGGTTCGGCGCGCTGCAGGTGTACCGCGCGCTGCCCTGGGGGCGGATGGCGACCATCCACCTGCTGGATGCGCGCCAGTTCCGCGACCGCCAGGCCTGCCGCGCGGAAGGCAGCAGCGGCGCGGGCGCCGTGCGGCCCGGCGACTGCGCCGAGCTGCAGGCGCCCGGGCGCAGCTTCCTGGGCGCGGCGCAGGAGCGCTGGCTGGATGCCGGCCTGGCCGCCGATGCGCGCGGCGGCGGCGTGGGAAACGCCATCGGCGACGGCACCCGCTGGAGCGTGATCGCGCAGCAGACGCTGTTCTCGCCGCGCCACTACCCCTCGGGCGTGCAATCGACCGACAGCTGGGACGGCTACCCGGCCGCACGCCAGCGGCTGCTGCAATCGGTGGCCCGGCATGCGCTGCGCAACACGGTGCTGCTGGGGGGCGACATCCACCAGAACTACGTCTGCAACGTGATGGCGCCGGCCGACGGGGCCGCGCCGGCCGAGTCCCCGTTGGCTCCCATGGCCCGCGTGCTGGCCAGCGAGTTCTGCGGCACCTCGATCAGCTCGCGCTCGGGCACCACGCAGGACAAGGTGGACGCCATCGCCCGCCACAACCCGCACGTGCTGCTGGCGCGCTGCGACTTGCGCGGCTGGGGGCTGGCCGAGGTCACGCCCCGGCGCTGGACCACCACGCTGCGCACCGTGAACGACCCGCTGCGGGCCGACAGCGGCGCCTCCACCCTGGCCCGCTTCGTGGTGGAAGACGGTCGCCCCGGGCCCGTGCGCGACCTTTGATTTGCTACAAAATAGATAGCGAAATGCCCTAGTATTGATTGCGCTGGAGGCCAAAAAGACCAAAGACTCCCAACGCAGGGGCCACCCACGCGCGCCGGTTCGGTAGCGGGGTGTAACACCCGCAGGCCAGGCCTGCACCCCGCATTACCATGGCGCCCACCACACAGGGAGACTCCATGATCCAAAAGCACCTGCCCGCCGCCCGGCTGGCCGCCCTCGCTGCCACCGCCCTGCTCGCGGCCTGCGGCACCAGCCCCCGCCTGAACTACACCCTGCCCGACCAGCCCGAAGGCGCGTCCGGCTACACCGAGAAGCCCGGCTGGGCGACGCAGAAGTTCGCCGTGGCGGCCGCCAACCCGCTGGCCACCGATGCGGGCTACCAGGTGCTCAAGGCCGGCGGCTCGGCGATCGATGCCGCCATCGCGGTGCAGATGGTGCTGTCGCTGGTCGAGCCGCAGTCGAGCGGCATCGGCGGCGGCGCCTTCCTGCTGCACTCGGCGGGCAGCCGGGTCGAGGCCTACGACGGCCGCGAGACGGCGCCGGCCGCCGCCACCGAGAACCTCTTTCTCGGACCCGACGGCAAGCCCGTACCCTTCTACGACGGCGTGGTGGGCGGCCGCTCGGTGGGTACGCCCGGCGCGGTGCGCATGCTGGAGCTGGCGCACAAGGAGCACGGCAAGCTGCCGTGGGCATCGCTGTTCCAGCCGGCCATCCAGTTGGCCGAGAACGGCTTCAAGGTGAGCCCGCGCCTGAACACGCTGCTGGCCAACGAAAAGTACCTGGCCCAGGACCCGGCCGCGCGCGCCTATTTCTTCGACGCGGCGGGCCAGCCCTGGCCCGTGGGCCATGTCCTCAAGAACCCCGAGCTGGCCGCCGTGCTGAAAGGCATCGCGAACAACGGCTCCAAGGCGCTGCTGGAGGGCGAGGTGGCGCAGGCCATCGTCGCCAAGGTGCAGGGCCACCCGACCAACCCCGGGCGCCTGGCGCTGGCCGACCTGGCCGGCTACCAGCCCAAGAAGCGCGAGGCGCTGTGCACGGACTACCAGGTGGCCTCCAAGGACTTTCGCCTGTGCGGCTTTCCGCCGCCCAGCTCGGGCGCGATCGCCGTGGGGCAGATCCTGGGCATCCTGAAGAACACCGACGCCACCACGATGGCGCTGCAGGAAGGCCCCAAGGGCGCGGGCGACTGGCTGCCCAGCGCCGACTGGCTCTACCTGTACAACGAGGCCTCGCGCCTGGCCTTCGCCGACCGCGGCCTCTACGTGGCCGACCCCGACTTCGTGCAGCCGCCGGGCGGCAGCTGGAGCACCCTGCTCGCCCCCGCCTACCTCGCCCAGCGCGCCAAGCTGATCGGCCCGCAGAGCATGAAGGTGGCGCAGCCCGGCAACCCCGGCGCGGTCCAAACCAGCCATGCGCCCATGCCCGACCAGATCGAGCACGGCACCAGCCACATCAGCGTCGTCGATGCCTTCGGCAACGCGGTGGCGATGACGACCACCATCGAAGACCAGTTCGGCTCGCGCCAGATGGTCAAGGGCTTCCTGCTGAACAACGAGCTGACCGATTTCAGCTTCGCGCCCAAGGACGCGCAGGGCCAGCCCATCGCCAACCGCGTGGAGCCCGGCAAGCGCCCGCGCTCGTCGATGGCACCCACGCTGGTGTTCGACAAGCAGACCGGCCAGGTGGTGATGAGCGGCGGCAGCCCGGGCGGCGCGCTCATCATCCACTACACGGCCAAGACGCTCTACGGCATCTTCAACTGGGGGCTGATGCCGCAGCAGGCCATCAACCTGCCCAATTTCGGCTCGCTCAATGGCCCGACGATGCTGGAGGAAAAACGCTTCCCGCCGGCCACGGTGGAGGCGCTGCGTGCCCGCGGCGCCGAGGTGTGCGAGATGAACATGACCAGCGGCCTGCAGGCCATCACCCGCGCCGAGGTGCACGGGCAGCCGATGTGGCTGGGCGGCGCCGACCCGCGCCGCGAAGGCGTGGTGATGGGGGACTGAGCGCCCGCCCTGCCCCCCAAAAAAAAGAGCACCCGGCGGGTGCTCTTTGGCGTTGCGGCCCGGGGCCGGCCGCTGCGCCAGCGCCTACTGCTCGGCGATCACGTCCAGGAACACCAGCGGCTCGGTGCCGGTGTTGGTCAGCCCGTGCGATTCGCCCTTGCGCACGATGGTCACGTCGCCCGGCTTCACGACCACGTCCACGCCGTCCTTGTCCTTGAAGGTGCCGCGGCCCGAGACGATCACGTAGGTGTCCTCGTTGCTGGTGTGCTTGTGGTAGCCGATGGAGTCGCCCGGCTGCAGCGTGAGCCAGCTGATCTCCTTGATGGCCTGGTCCTTGAGCGCCTTGTCGCGGGTGAAGGCGTATTCGCCGGCCAGCGTGCCCTTGCCGCCGCCGGCGCCCTCCTTGTTGGCTTTCAGCAGCGCCTCCTTGGGGTACACCTCGGCCGACGCCGTCGATGCCACCCCCACCAGGGCGAATGCGGCGGCCAGCAGGCGGAACGTTTTTTTCATGGGTTGTCTCCTTTGGAATGGTCGGGTGGCAGCGCGGGCCGCCGCAGCATGCCGCGGCCCGTTCGGTGCCGATGCGATCTTATGCGCGGCCCCGCGCCCCGCACCGGCCAGCACCCCGGCGGGGCCCTGCGAAGCAGGCTTGGTATCAAAACAGGCCCCAGCACAATCGACACTAGGGCATATCGCTATTAAAATAATAGCAACCGAATCCGCGCCTCACGCCGGGGCCTGGGCCGGCGCCACGGAGGCGCCCTGGATGCCGTGCCGCTCCAGCGCCGCCTGCACGAAGCCGCGGGCCTTGGCCTCCTCCACGAAGGCATGGAGCACGCCCGCCGCGGCCGCGCCCCGGCCCTTGGGCAGCCCCATGGCCTGCTGGATGACCATGAAGCGGCCCGGCAGCAGGCGCAGGCCGCCGCCCAGGCGCTGCGCATCGGCCTGCAACTGCTGCTTGACGCCCGCAGCCACGTCGGCGCCTTCGGCCAGGAAGGTTTCCACGACGGCGGGCGACGTGGGGGCGCGCACCAGGGTGGCGGCCTTCATCTCGCGGCTCAGGTAGAGGTCGTAGGCGCTGCCCTTGCCGACCACCACCCGGTGCCCGGGCCGGTCCACGGCCTCGTTGTCGCGCAGCGGCGAATCGTCCCGCACCAGGTAGCAGCCTTCGATGAGCACGTACGGCGCGGTGAACGCGATGCCGGCGCCGCGCAGCGGGTCCACGGCGAAGAAGCCCACATCGGCCTGCTCCTGCGTGACGGCCTCGACCGATCGGCCGGCCGCATCGAACACGTCGAAGGCGATGGGCACACCCAGGCGCTCGGCCAGGGCCCGCGCCAGATCGACGGACACACCGGACGGGTCCGCCCCCGGAGCACCGGCCTTGGCCAAAATGGGGTTGCCCAGGTTGATGGAAGCGCGCAGCACCCCGGTGGGTGCGAAGGCCTGGAGGACGGCGGGATCGAGGGACATGCGGCGAAGGTCAGGGGTTGAACGAAGGCCGAGCATCTTCCAGCCGGCGCGCCGTGTAAACCCCCGCGGCGGCCTGGCGGCGCAGCGTCAGGCGGCGGCGTCCTGCGGCCAGCGTACGGGCGGCAGGGCCTGCAGCGCAGGCCGGGCCAACAGGTAGCCCTGGAACAGGTGGATGCCCAGGCCGCGCAAGGTGTGCAGTTCGGCATCGGTTTCGACGCCTTCGGCCAGGGCCTGCACGCCCAGGTCATCGCACAGGCCCACGATGCTGCGCACGATGGCTTGCCGGACCGGATGGCGGTCGACGCCGCGCACCAGGGCCATGTCGATCTTCAGCAGATCGGGCTGGAAGTCGGCCAGCAGGCTCAGGCCCGCGTAGCCCGCGCCGAAATCGTCGATCGCGCTCAGGAAGCCGTGGCGGCGGTACGCGTGCAGGATGCCCTGCAGGTGCGCCTTGTCCAGCAGGTTCTCCCGCTCGGCGATCTCGAAGATGATGCGCTCGGTGGGAAAGCCGCAGCGCTGCGCGGCCTGCAGCGTGGCGCGGATGCAGGCCTCCGGCTGGTACACGGCGTTGGGCAGGAAGTTGATGCTCAGCCGGCAGGGCATGCCCAGTGCCGCGGCCAGCTCCACGGCCTTCACGCGGCAGGCCTGGTCGAAGGCGTAGAGGTTCTGCTCGGTCACCCGATCCAGGATGCTCTGGGCCGAGCTGCCGTCCAGCCCCCGCACCAGCGCCTCGTAGGCGTAGACGCTGCGGTCGCGCAGATCGACGATGGGCTGGAACGCCATGGTGAACTCGAAGTCCAGCGCCTGGCCATCGCGGCAGGCGGCGCAGGCGGGCGAAGAGGCGGTGGCCGAAGAGGCGGCGTGGGGGGAGGCGGGCAGATTCATGACAGCGATGGGCCACGGGCAATGGCGGGGCGACGATCGACTCGACAAGCTTACGCCCATTCAGCGGCACACTGGTCCCACACGCGTCCCGTGCCCCACCGGGACACCAGCCATTGCCGCCCCATCAGGCCCCATCCCGCGCACGACGCCGGGGCCCGGCGCACCGCACCGGGCCCCTCGCCGCGCTCTTCTTCTCTCCCCTCTCTCTCTTGGTTCCTGTGGCTCCGCGTCTGCTTTCGCCCGTGTTCGCTAGCTCGTGTTCGTCGCCTGTCACGCCACCACGTGCACCAGTTGCATCATTCCCAGGTCTTCGTGGTCGAGCGCATGGCAGTGCCACACGAACTGGCCGTGGAAGTCGGTGAAACGCATGCGGAAGGTGATGCTGCCCATCGGCGGCACCGGCAGCGTGTCGGCCCAGTACGGATCGACCGGCTCGCCGTTGACCCGGACCACATAGCTGTCGTTGACGTGGATGTGGAACGGGTGCGGGTAGCGGTTGAGGTTCTGGATGGTCCATTCCTCCACCGCGCCCAGCGCCACCGTCTGCGTGGCCGTGAGCGACGACTGGAACGGCGACAGCCGGGCCTGCGGCGAGGCATCGCCGGACGAGAACACGGTGTCGGTGAAGCCGTCGACGCCGTCCGACAGCGGGATGAACCAGCCCTCCCCCGCCGGAATGGGCTGGGCCAGGCGCTCGCTCGTCTTGGACAGCACGGCCAGCACCAGGCTGCGCTGCTTGCCGCCATGGGCCGCCAGTTCCTCATCGGTGATGGGCAGGTGCTCGGCATAGCGCGGCAGGCGCGCGGGCTGGGGCAGCGGGGTGGACAGCGGCGTGCCCTCCACCACGATGCGCGCGACGATCTCGTCCTGCGCCTCGCTCGACGGCGCCTTGACCGAACGCAGGTAGTACGTGCCGGGCACGTCGCTGGCCTTCACCACGATCGAATGGCGGTTGCCGGGGTACAGCGCGTTGCCGGGCCAGTGGGCGTTGTCGAATTGGTCCGAGGTGGCCGCGTTGATGGGCTTGAAACGGCGGTTGAACACGTTGCCGTCCTTGGCATACGCCCAGAGCGTGTGGCCGTCCAGCACGGGGTTGAACGGGTAGAACGAAGCCGTGTTGACGAAGTGCCACTGCTGCACCTCGCCCGGCCGCATCACGATGGTGGGCTGGTAGGCGCCGTTGAGCAAAAAACCCGACGACGCGGTGCGGATGGAGTCGTAGAAGGATTCGGTTTTGCCGTCGTCGGTCAGGTTGACCTTGTGCACGTGGATCGCGCGCTCGCGGATGTCCGGCGTGTCGATGAAGGTGTCCTTGGGGTCGTGGATGAGGATGGCGCCGAACATGCCGCTGGAGACCTGCACGTTGGACGACCCGTGCAGATGGGGGTGGTACCAATAGATGCCGTTGGTGTGGTCGGCCGGGATGGCCACCTCGTGCTGGCGGCTGGCCCCCGGCAGCACGCTGGCCTCGGCCATGTCCACCACGTAGTCGCCGAACACGCCGGGGCGGATCTCCCGCGGATCGACGTGCAGGCCGTGGAAATGCAGGTTGGTGCTGTTCTGGTGGTTGAGGTAGTCCAGCGAGGACTGGCCCTTCACGTTGGCCGGCAGTTCGTTCACCAGCCGAATGCGCAGCGTGTCGCCGGGCTGCAGGTGCAGCGTGGGCGCCATGTACTGGCCGTTGAAGCTGCGCAGCGCGGTCTGCACCGTGCGGGCCACGCCCGGATAGGCCGGCGGCTGCGATCCCGCGATGCGCAGCGGCTGCGCACCGTAGCGGGCGAACAGGTCCAGGCTGAGCTGGCCGCCGGACGACGTCAGCGCGGCGGGCTCGGGCAGCGTGTCCGCCGTGGCGCCGGAGGCGCTGCCGCCGCAGCCGGCCAGCGGTGCGACCACCGTGCCCAGGGAGAGCCCGAACATCCACTGCAGGCTGGCGCGGCGCGTCGGCTCCGGGGTCGAGAAAGAATCGGTCATGGCGGGCCTTCAGGCGAATGCGATGGGATGGGGACGGACCTGCACGGCGGTGGACGGAAACGCCCCGCAGGCGGACGAGCGGTTGTCGCCCCAGGCGAGCAGCCCGGTGCCGGTGCGCGCCAGCACGTGGCCCGATCCGGCCGCCAGTTGCTGCACGCCGCGCAGCGCCGGCACGCGCAGCGGCTTGGCGGAAAAGGCCATGCCGTCCCGCGCGAGCTGCCCCATGCCGTTCCAACCCCATGCGAACACATCGCCCTGGCGCGACAGCGCCACGGTGTAGAACATGCCCGCATCCACCTGCGCCACGGCAAAGCCGGTGCGCACCCGCACGGGCCGGGCGAAATAGCGCGCGGCCGCATCGCCCGATTGCCCGTACTGGTTGGAGCCCCAGGCCCACAGCCCGCCTTGCGCGTCCACCGCGAAGCTGTGCGTGTCGCCCGCGGCCACCTGCACGATGCGCCCGGGCAAGTCCACCCGCACCGGCACGGCGGATTCAGTCAGTGCCCCGTTGCCGAGCTGGCCGGCCGCGTTGGCCCCCCAGGCCCAGACGCGGCCGGCACGGTCCAGCGCCAGCACGTGCGCATGGCCGGGCGCCAGGTGCGCGATGGCGCCCAGGCCTTCGATGGCCTGCGGGCCGGATTCGCGCGACGCCGTCACGCGGCCCAGTTGCCCGTAGGCCGCCATGCCCCAGGAGCGCACCGTGCCGTCGGCCTGCAGCGCGAATGCGGCGGCTTCGGTTTGCGCCACCTGGACCACGGGGGACGGCAGGCCCGACACGCCCACGCGGTCGGCGCCGTGCTCCGGCGACACCACGGGCCGGCAGGCCACCACGGCGCCGCCCTCGCGCACGGCCAGCGTGTGGGAATACCCGTCGTGCACCGCAGTGAACGGCAGGCCTGGGTTCAACCACTGGGGCTGCGGCTGCGCGTAGCGGTTGTGGCCGATCTCGGTGGGGCTGGACGTGCACAGCTCGCCTGGATAGCCGGGCGGCAGCTGGGCGCTGGTGCCTTCGTGGTTGGACACGTGCACGTCCGACGCGTTATCGCCCTCGACGCTCCAGATGGCATCCTGGGTCACGTCCTTCCACTCGCCGCTGTCGGAGTAGCGCACCAGCGCCCAACCCTGCGCCGTGTCGGCCGTGGATTTGAAACCTTCGTAGAACTCGACCTTGAACTCCACGGGAACGGGCGGCGTGCGCACGTACAGCACCGGCATGGTCCAAGGCACAGGTGGCTGCGAGGAGCCGTATTGGGTATAGCACTTGCCGTCGCCACGGCAGAATTTGATGCGGATGTTTTCCTCGTCGCCGTTGTAGAGGTTCATCACCAGCGTGCGCAGTTCGTAGTCCGACTGGCCCCAGTGGCGATCGCGCCGCGTGTAGGCGTTGCGGGTGACGATGTAGCCCGGGCCGAGGATCTTGTACGGCCTGGACCCCGCCTGCCCCAGGTCGGCGAAATGCCGGTAATGGGTGGTGCCGTCCTGCTGGTACGACTGCGGCTTGAAACCGAAATACCGCATGACTTGAGGCGTCGCAGCCGACTGTTCGCCGGAAGGCAGCCGATGGCGCACGGCGTTCGGCGGTATCAGGCTCTGCAGTTCGGTGATGCTGGGCAGGCGCCAGGGATTGCCCGCGCTCGCCGGGTCGGCCATCAGCCCTTCCAGACCGTCGTACTCGAACATCTCCGGTTTCCACATCAGGCCGGTGTCGCGGTCCAGGATGCTGCCGTCGGCGAAGGGCTTGAGCCCGTTGGGGTACATCAGCCGCTGGCGCTTGAGGTGAATGTGGTACTCGTCCAGGTGCCGCTCCGCCTTGTCCAGTTGCGGCGGATCGCCCGCATGGGCGGCCTCGACCTTGAGGTTCAGCGCCTGGGCCTGCAGCGCGCGCGCCTGGTTGAAGGCGTTGAACAGCAGGTCGTCATAGGCCGTTCCGGCGCGGCCCGAATAGAACTTGGGGTGGTCGTCCAGCAGCAGGCGGATCAGCCCCTTGGCATCGGCACCGGAGCCCACCTGGTTGTCGTGCAGCTGGGTCAGCACCAGGCTTTCATTCACGGACTTGACGAATTGCTCCTGAAGCTGGTCGGCCGTCGGCGGCGCATCCCCCGCCGCGCTGGCCAGCAACTCGGTCTTGTCCTGCACGAACGCCTTCAATACCTCCAGCGCCGTCAGGCGGGCGATGTAGGCCGTGGACCGCGGCACCTTGTCGATCGCCTCGCTCAGCCGCTTGATCTCGGCCGTGATCGCCTGCAGTTGCTTGGCGGTGGTGTCCTCTCCTTCACCCAGCCCCAGTTCGTTCAGGAAGCTGTTGATCCCGCTGACCCGCATGAGCCAGCCTTTGACCTTGCCGCCGGCCCAGTCCTTGAAGTTGCCGGACAAGCCATCCACCAGGTCCTTGATGGTGGCGTCGGGGCTTTTGTCGGCGCCCAGCAGGCCGGCCGCGTTCCGTCCGAAGCGCTGGACGGAGACCGTGGCGTCGATGCCGTCCGCCACCTGCCGCGCCAGCGCCTGCGTGCCGCCCGCGCCGCGCGCGGCCTGGTGGAAGTGGTCCGCATCGAACCGGTCGCGGTCCAGGCTGAAGCCCAGAGTCCCCACGGGAAGGTCGGGCGGCAGCCCCAGCGACTCCAGCACGCGTGCCTGGGCCAGCGCCAGCGCCATCCCTGGCTGCGTGGCGAGGTAGGCATCCACCAGCGTGGAGATCGGCGACAGCACGACCGCCGTGCCGGACCGGTAGTCCTCGAGCCGGGCGGCCAGGTGCAGGCCGTCCCCCAGGTCCAGGACGAGGCGCAGGCCGCCCTGCGCCGCGTGCACCAGCACCGTGGCATGGCCGTCGAAGGCCGTCTGCACCAGCGTCTGGCCGCCCGCGCCGAAGACCGTGAGCGTGCCCTGGCCCGGGCCGCCCGGCTCGGCATGGACCGGTACCGACAGCGCATGGGGTGCAGGGCCGAGTCCGCCTTCGCCGCAGCTTCGGACGAGGTCAAGATGCTGCAGGGGGTCGAGGGGGCTGTCTACAGGGTGCATAAGTTGTGTCCGGCAGGCCGGTCCATTGGGGTGATGACGCAGTTTTTCGCCCGGAATCGGGCGGCAGGCCTCCCGCCCACCGGTGCATCGTGACGTTTCGCCCCGGCCGTTTCAACCCGCTGATCCAGTGGGGATTTCCATCCCACGCTGCGGCCAGAGCCCTCCGTGCAGCCCATTGAGACGGGCGGCCATGCCAGGCCCAAAGGGTGAGACGCGGGGTCCATTTCGACCCCGTTCGGCGCGGAGGGTTTTTTCTCGGCCTGTCGCGCGTGCACTACATTTCGAGTGGAAACACACAAAAAGCAACAGACCGCCGAAGGGAATTCATGGCAAACGAGATCCGTCCGGCTTCCGATGCCCATCCACCTCGCCGCCATGCTGCGCTCGCCAGTCCGCACGTTTCAGGGACCTTGGTGGAGGTCTCCACCGACCCCATCCCCTCGGGCGAGCGCCTCGACTTCTGGCGGGAATCGGTGCTCAGCCGCATGCGCCCCGAGTCCGACGCGCCGGACGGAGCGGCGTTCGGCGGGCGGTTGCGTCGCATCGTCGGCCATGGGGCCGATCTGGTCGAGCACGCGAGCGAGGCCGTGCATGCCGTGCGCACCGAGGCCATGTGCCGCCGGGACGGCGCGGACGACATCAGCCTGTCGCTGATGGTGGAGTGCGACTGGGCCACCCAGGAAAACCACGGAGCGCAGCAGATCTCGGCCGGCATGCTCTACCTCGTGGACTACGCCCGGCCCGTGGAGATCCGGCGCTCCCGGCACCGCGACATGTCCCTCATCGTGTCGCGCAAGACGATCCACGACACCCTGGGCCCCGGCTTCGCACTGCCCGACCAGTTGCCGCAGCGCCCGGGCCTGGGCAGCGTGCTGCAGACCCTGATGGCCGCCACCTGGCGCGAGGCGCCGCGCATGGGAATCGACGAACGCACCGTGGCGCTGAAAGCCTGCACCGACATGGCCCTGGCCCTGCTGCAGACATCGCAGAAAGCCGGCCTGCAGGCCGATGCCGGCCGCTTCGACGACAGCCTGTACCGGGCGGCCTGGGGCCTGGTGCGGCGCCACTGCGGCGACCCGGCCTTCGGTGCCGAGCGGCTGGCGGTGCTGCTGGAATGCTCGCGTGCTTCGCTGTACCGACTGTTCGCACGCCACGGCGAAGGCGTGGCGGCGGCCATCTGGAGCGCCCGGCTGGAGGCCGCCTGGCAGCAGATCACCGCGACCGCGGGGGCCGGCACTGAGCGGCCCAGCCTCTCGGAGATCGCGCTGCGGTGCGGGTTTTCCGACCCGTCCACCTTCCAGCGCATGTTCAAGCGCCGCTTCGGCCTCAGCCCGCGCGAGGCGCGCCACCAGGCGAACTGACACGCAGGCCGACCGGCGGGTGCCGGCACCGGCGCGTTGGGGGACAATCGCCGGGTGTCCATCCCCCAGTCGTTCATCCAGGAATTGCTCGCCCGCGTCGATGTGGTCGACATCGTCGGCCGCTACGTGCAGCTCAAGAAGGGCGGCGCCAACTTCATGGGGCTGTGCCCCTTCCACGGGGAAAAATCGCCCTCGTTCAGCGTCAGCCCCTCCAAGCAGTTCTACCACTGCTTCGGCTGCGGCAAGAACGGCAACGCCATCAGCTTCCTCATGGAGCACGCCGGCATGGGCTTCGTGGAGGCCGTGCAGGACCTGGCCCAGCAAGTGGGCCTGCAGGTGCCGCAGGACGACGTCTCGCCCCAGGAGCGCGAGCGCGCCGCCGCCCAGCGGCAAAAGCAGGCCACGCTGACGGACGTGCTCGAGAAAGCGGGCGAATCCTTTCGCAAGCACCTCAAGGATTCGCCGCGTGCGGTGGGCTACTTCAAGGGGCGCGGCGTGTCCGGCACGGTGGCCAAGCGCTACGGCCTGGGCTACGCGCCCGAGGGCTGGCGCAATCTGGCCAGCGTGTTCCCCGAGTACGACAGCCCCCTGCTGGCCGAAAGCGGCCTGGTGATCGTGAACGAGGAGGACGACAAGCGCTACGACCGCTTCCGCGACCGCGTCATGTTCCCGATCCGCAACGTGAAGGGCGAATGCATCGGCTTCGGCGGGCGCGTGCTGGGCGACGACAAGCCCAAGTACCTCAACTCGCCGGAAACGCCAGTGTTCCACAAGGGCCGCGAACTCTACGGCCTGTTCGAGGCGCGCACCGCCATCCGCGAGCACGGCTACGTGCTGGTCACGGAGGGCTACATGGACGTGGTGGCGCTGGCGCAGCTCGGCTTCCCGAACGCCGTGGCCACGCTGGGCACGGCCTGCACGCCCGACCACGTGCACAAGCTGTTCCGTTTCACCGACACCGTGGTGTTCAGCTTCGACGGCGACGCGGCCGGGCGGCGGGCGGCGCGCAAGGCGCTCGACGGAGCCCTGCCCTACGCCACCGACACGCGCAGCGTGAAATTCCTGTTCCTGCCGGCCGAGCACGACCCCGACAGCTTCATCCGCGAACACGGCACCGACGCCTTCGCCCGCCAGGTGGGCGAGGCGCTGCCGCTCAGCCGCTTCCTTTTGGAGGCGGCCCGCGAGAACTGCGACCTGGGCACCGCCGAAGGCCGGGCCCACATGGTGAGCAACGCGCGGCCACTGTGGTCCGCCTTGCCCGACGGCGCGCTCAAGCGGCAGTTGCTGACCGAACTGGCCGAGCAGGGACAGCTCGACGCGCGCGATCTGTCCGACCTGTGGAACCAGGCCGCAGCGCAGGACGCCAGCCGCCAGGGCGGCGGCGCGCACCGCGCGGCGCCCGGTGGCGCTCCCCCACCCGCCTACGCCGACGAACCGCCCTGGGGCGCCTCCGCGCAGGACGCCGGCTGGGCCCCGGCCGGCGAGCCGCCCGGCGGCGGCCAGGGCTATGCCGCCAAACCGTTTCGCAAGAACAACGGCGACTGGAAAGGCAAGGGCCGCTGGAAGAAGGAGGACGAGCGCCCCATCCAGCCGCGCCTGCCCCGCACCCCGGCGGCGAGCCGCACGGACCACGCGGTGCGGCTTCTGCTGTCGCACATGGAGTTCCTGGAAGACCTGGCCCACGAGGACCATGCGGTGCTGTGCGCCCAGGCGGCACCACACGGGCCCCTGTTCACCTGGCTGGAAGGCCAGTTGCACGAGCACGGTCCGCTGGCCTGGGCCGTGCTGCGCGAGAGCCTGCGCGGGCACGAATGCGAGGGGCTGGCGGAACGGGTGATGACCGGCTCGCACGCCCAGACCGAGGGCGACGTGCAGGAACTGCGGGCCGAGTTGCGCGACCTGCTCGACCGCATGCTCATCGAGGAACTCAAGCGCCAGCAAAACGAGCTCATCCTGCTGGCGGCGCGCGACCCGGCGGCACTGGCGCAGTACCAGGCCCTGGAGCAGCGGCTCAAGGCATTGCGCGGAATTTCGCTCAAGCCGGCTTGAAATCCCCCTGGGCCGCTATAATGTAGGGTTCATCGGCAAGAGCGACAGCAGCACCTCCGGGCCGGGCAACCGTGACACACACGCACGACCGCCCTTCACACCGCAAGGACTGCACACCAAATGTTCGCCCACACATCTTGCCCCTGAGGGTCGCTCCCTCGAACCGCGAAGGCTCCGGCCTTTGCCGTGCCACCCGCGCCGGGATCCATGGCGCTTGCGTTTTCTTTGTGTCCGTTTTTGATCCTGAGGTGTCCATGCCTGCTCAAAAGTCCGCGAAGTCGCCCAAGTCCGCCCCAGGCACCGCCGCGAAGGCCGCTTCCAAACCTGCTGCCAAAGCCGCAACGACCGAGCCCAAGAAGGCCCTGGCCGCCGCTGCTCCAGCCGCCAAGAAAGTCCATACCGTGCCCGTGAACAAGTCCTCTGACAAGGCCGAAGCCTCCGAAGAAACCAAGAAGCCCGCCCGCGCCAAGGCCGCCGTGGCCTCCGCTGACGACGAAACGCCCAAGAAGCGCCCCGGCCGCCCGGCCAAGGCCGCCGGCGCCGCCGCAGCCGACAAGGCCCCTGCCAAGCGGGGCCGCAAGCCCAAGGCCGGCGCGGACGACGATGCGGTGGGCGACGACGCCGACCTGTCCGACATCGAGGCCGACCTCGAAGGCGAACCCGAAGCCGAAGCCACCCCCACGGCCACGGTCGAGAAGGTCAAGCCCCTTCGCATGAAGATCAGCAAGGCGAAGGAACGCGCCTTGATGAAGGAATTCGGTCTGGACGAGACCGTCCTGTCCGAGGAAGACCTGGCCAAGCGCCGCTCGCGCCTGAAGACCCTGATCACCCTGGGCAAGACGCGCGGCTACCTGACGCAGGTCGAAATCTCCGACCACTTGCCCGACAAGCTGGTCGATGCTGAGACGATGGAAGTCGTGGTCACGATGCTCAACGACATGGGTGTGGCCGTGTACGAGCAGACGCCCGATGCCGAGACCCTGTTCCAGAACAACGTGACGCCCACCGCGGCGACCGTCGAGGAAGCGGAAGAAGAAGCCGAAGCGGCCCTGTCCACCGTGGACAGCGAATTCGGCCGCACCACCGACCCCGTGCGCATGTACATGCGCGAAATGGGCACGGTGGAACTGCTGACCCGCGAAGGCGAAATCGAAATTGCCAAGCGCATCGAAGGCGGCCTGCAGGCCATGATGGAGGCGATCAGCGCATCGCCCGCCACCATCGCCGAGATCCTGAACATGGGCGAAGAGATCCGCGAGGGCAAGGTCGTCATCTCCACCATCGTGGACGGCTTCTCCAACCCCAATGAAGCCGACGACTACGTGGCCGAAGAAGACTTCGACGAATTCGACGAAGAGGACGACGACGACGGCAAGGGCGGCTCCAAGGCGCTGACCAAGAAGCTCGAAGAACTCAAGCGCGAAGCCCTGTCCCGCTTCGACACCATGCGCGACCTGTTCGAGAAGGTCCACAAGATCTACGACAAGGAAGGCTACGGCACGCCCGCGTACATGAAGGCCCAGCAGGCCCTGTCGGCCGAGCTGATGACCATCCGCTTCACCGCCAAGACCATCGAGAAGCTGTGCGACATGGTGCGCGGCCAGGTGGACGACGTGCGCAAGAAGGAGCGCGAGCTGCGCCGCATCATCGTGGACAAGTGCGGCATGCCGCAGGAAACCTTCATCAAGGAATTCCCGCCCAACCTGCTGAACCTGAAGTGGGTGGAAAAGCAGGCGGCGTCCGGCAAGCCCTGGAGCACCGTGCTGCAGCGCAACATTCCGCCGGTGCAGGAACTGCAGCAGCGCCTGATGGACCTGCAGGCGCGCGTGGTGGTGCCGCTGCCCGAGCTCAAGGACATCAACAAGCGCATGAACGAGGGCGAATCGTCCTCGCGCGATGCCAAGAAGGAAATGATCGAGGCCAACCTGCGCCTGGTGATCTCCATCGCCAAGAAGTACACGAACCGCGGCCTGCAGTTCCTGGACCTGATCCAGGAAGGCAACATCGGCTTGATGAAGGCCGTGGACAAGTTCGAATACCGCCGCGGCTACAAATTCTCGACCTACGCGACGTGGTGGATCCGCCAGGCCATCACGCGCTCGATCGCCGACCAGGCGCGCACCATCCGCATTCCGGTGCACATGATCGAGACGATCAACAAGATGAACCGCATCTCGCGCCAGCATCTGCAGGAGTTCGGCTTCGAGCCCGATGCGTCCATCCTGGCGGCCAAGATGGAGATTCCGGAAGACAAGATCCGCAAGATCATGAAGATCGCCAAGGAGCCGATCTCCATGGAAACGCCGATCGGCGACGACGACGACAGCCACCTGGGCGATTTCATCGAGGACGGTGCCAACACCGCCCCGATCGATGCCGCCATGCAGGCCGGCCTGCGCGATGTGGTCAAGGACATCCTGGACGGCCTCACGCCGCGCGAAGCCAAGGTGCTGCGCATGCGCTTCGGCATCGAGATGTCCACCGACCACACGCTGGAAGAAGTCGGCAAGCAGTTCGACGTGACGCGCGAGCGCATTCGCCAGATAGAAGCCAAGGCATTGCGCAAGCTCAAGCACCCCAGCCGCAGCGACAAGCTGCGCAGCTTCATCGACTCGCTGTAATCAGCCTGCCGCCGCCCCTGGGCCGCGTCCATCGAAAAGCCTGCCCCCGCCTTGCGGGAGCAGGCTTTTTTCATGGCTGGACGTTTTCGCGGAAGCACCCCTTGGCCCGCATGGGAAAGAGCCCCACCACCCTTCGGAAGATGGCCGGCCGCCACATGCGGCGTTTGGCGAGACATGCGAAATTGGCACGTGTTGCTTTCCAAAATTTCGCTTTGGATTTGAAAATCTGAAACATAAACTTACGAACGACATTGCACTGCCAGCAAGTTTCCACGCAGATGGACAGGGAGGGGGGGTAGAAGCCGAAGCGGCTGACCCATGGGGCGAACCGCACGCCGCAAGAGGAAAGCATCGAAGTGCGCGCCACCTGCAACTCCGCCCCGGCACTTGCGGGTGGCGCATTTTTTTCTGAGCCCACCAAGAAAGAAAGAGCACGTCCATGAACCACCGATTCTTCGGAAACCTGCGCATCGGCCCCCGCATCACGCTCGCATTTCTTTCCACGATCGTGTTGCTGCTCCTCGTGGCCGGCATCTCCATGTCGGCCTTGAGCAATGTCAACCAGGCGCTGACGCTGGTGACCAAGGACTACTACGTCAAGGTCCGGCTGCTGAACGAGATTTCCGACGAGGTCGATCAGCAGGCCCGCTACGTGCGCAACCTGGTGATCTTCGATGACGCAACCCAGCGGGCGCAGGAGATCAAGGGCATCGAAGGCAGCCGCGAACTCATCACCGGCATGTACGCCAAGCTCACGCCCACGGTGCAAAGCGACATGGGCAAGCGGTTGCTCGCAGACACGCAGGAGCAGCGGTCCGCCTATGTGAAGGACGTGGACGCCTTCCTTTCACTGATCCGCGCAGGCCAGACCGAGGAAGCCAAGGGCCTGCTGGCCAACACGCTGCGGCGCAACCAGCTGGCCTACATGGCAGCGATCGACAAGATGTCCGATCACCAGCAACTGCAGATGGACAAGGCCAGCGACGGCGCGGACCGCGAGGTGAAGACGGGCTTTCAGCTCATCATCGCCATCGCGTGCGCGGCGGTGGCCGTGTCGTTCGTGCTGGGCTGGCTCATCACGCGATCCATCACCCGGCCCATCGGGCGCGCGGTGCAGATCGCCGAGACCGTGGCGGCGGGCGACCTGACGTCGCACATCGAGGCGAACAGCAAGGACGAGGTGGGCCAGTTGCTCAACGCGCTGCAGCGCATGAACGCCAGCCTGGTGCAGATCGTGGGCAACGTGCGCACGAGCGCCGACTCCATCGCGACGGGGTCGGTGCAGATCGCCAACGGCAACGCCGACCTGAGCCAGCGCACCGAGGAACAGGCCAGCAACCTGGAAGAGACCGCAGCGTCGATGGAAGAACTGACCTCCACCGTGCAGCAGAACGCCGACTCGGCCCGCCGCGCGCACCAGCTGGCCTCCGGCGCTTCGGCCGTGGCCACGCAGGGCGGCTCGGTGGTGGGCAACGTCGTGTCCACCATGCAGGACATCCAGCAGAGTTCCGGCCGCATGGCGGAGATCATCGGGGTGATCGACGGCATCGCTTTCCAGACCAACATCCTGGCGCTGAACGCCGCGGTAGAGGCGGCCCGCGCCGGCGAGCAAGGGCGCGGCTTCGCGGTGGTGGCCAGCGAGGTGCGATCCCTCGCGGGGCGCTCGGCGGAGGCCGCCAAGGAGATCAAGGCGATGATCGAAGCCAGCGTCTCGCGCGTGAGCACCGGCAGCGACCTCGTCGCCCAGGCCGGGCGCACCATGGACGAGGTGGTGGCGCAGGTCACGCAGGTGTCCACGCTGCTGTCGGAGATCAGCGCGGCCAGCGCCGAGCAATCGAGCGGCATCAACCAGGTGGGCGATGCGGTGCAGCAACTGGACCAGGTCACGCAGCAGAACGCGGCACTGGTGGAGGAAAGCGCTGCCGCCGCCGACAGCCTGAAGTTCCAGGCCGAATCGCTCTCGCGCATGGTGGCCCAGTTCCGCCTGCCGGGCGATACCGATGCCGGCACGGCCGGAACCCCGACTGGCACCGCCCGCAGCAGCAGCAACGGCCGCCATGGCGCGCTGCCGGCGCCCGCGCAGCGGCTGATCGGCTCGTCGGGCGCCTACTGAGCCGGCGCTCCCGCCCGATGGCGGGGCTCAGCAGTCGAGCTGGCGCACCTGGAAGTAATCCTGCGCCAGGTCCAGCCAGGCGCGCGCCGCGGGCGTGTGGGGCACGCCGCGGCGCCAGGCCAGGGTGAAGTGCCAGATGGAGGACAGATCGTCCACGTCGAGGTAGCACACGCCGGGGTGCTTGCTCCAGCGCGTGATGACGCGCGGCAGCAGCATCACGCCCAGCTGCTGCGCCACCAGCTGCACCATGAAATCGACCTGCCCCGTGCCCATCACCGACACGCGGGGCCGCACGCCTTGCCGCGCACAGGCCTGCAGCAGGGCCTGGTTCACGGTCGTGCCCTCCTCGAACAGGATGAGCGGCCACTGCGCCAATTCCGCGAGCGAAATGCGCGTGGTGCCGACGGGTACGAAGGCCTGCGGCACCAGGGCCACCACGGGCTCGGTGCGCACATGCTGCCAGTCGAAGTCGTGCGCGGCCGGGGCCACCAGGGCCGCCAGATCCACCTCGCCCGCCCGCAGCTGCGCTTCCAGCCGGTCCAGCGGCTCGACCACCATGGCCACGTCGATGGCGGGAAAGCGCTGCCGGAACTCGGTGAACAGGCCCGCGTAGTACGCGCTGGTGCCCATGCGGGGAAAGCCGATGCGCAGGCTTCCGCGCTGCACCTGCTGCATTTCCGCCAGTTCGCCCTCCAGCCCGCGCATCTCATGCAGGATGTTCACCGCGCGGCGCAGCAGCAGGTTGCCCGCAGCGGTGAGGCCCTTGCCCCGGCCCGAGCGCGCGAGCAGTTGCACGCCCATCTCGGATTCGAGGCCCTTCATCGCCTTGCTGACCGCCGACTGCGTGGCGCACACCACCTTGGCCGCTTCGGCGAAGCTGCCGTGTTTGGCGATTTCCACGAAAAGGCGCAGGGTCTTGATGTCCATGGGGATGGATGAGCACGAAGGACACGAGAAAACCGACGATACAAGCAAATGCCGACCCATCACAGGGCCCCGGCCAGCATAAGGCCCCCCGCACGCCCTGCGCCACCCCCCATGGCAAACGCCCGGCATCGCAGGGCGAGGCCGGGCGTCGGAGCGATGCCGCCAAAAAACAGTTCGGGTCAAAAAGACCTGCAGCACATATCTTGCTAGGGCATATTGCTCATATTTTTATAGCAACCGCCCCACTGCATTCTTCTCAGGAAGCCAGGGCCCGCATCTCCGCGATCAGGTCGGGCTTGCCCTCGAACCCGATGCCCGGCAACGGTGGCAACGTGACGTAACCGTTTTCCACCTTCACGCCGTCCGGGAAGCCGCCATAGGGCTGGAACAGATCGGGGTAGCTTTCGTTGCCGCCCAGGCCCAGGCCCGCGGCGATGGCCAGCGACATCTGGTGGCCGCCGTGGGGGATGCATCGGCTGGGGGACCAGCCATGGTCCTTGAGCATGTCCAGCGTGCGCAGGTATTCGACCAGCCCGTAGCTCAAAGCGCAGTCGAACTGCAGCCAGTCGCGGTCCTTGTGCATGCCGCCGTGGCGGATGAGGTTGCGCGCGTCCTGCATCGAAAACAGGTTCTCGCCCGTGGCCATGGGGCCTTGGTACACCTCGCCCAGCTTGGCCTGCAGTTCGTAGTCGAGCGGGTCGCCGGCCTCTTCGTACCAGAACAGCGGGTACTGCGACAGGGCGCGGCCGTAGTCGATGGCGGTCGGCAGGTCGAACCGGCCGTTGGCATCCACCGCCAGTTGCTGGCCCGGGCCGAGGATCTTGAGCACCGACTCGATGCGCTCGCAGTCGTCGGCCAGCGAAGCCCCGCCGATCTTCATCTTGACCACCGAGTAGCCGCGCGCCAGGTAGCTCTCCATTTCCTTCCGGAGCCCGTCCAGCCCCTTGCCAGGGTAGTAGTAGCCGCCGGCGGCATACACGAAGACGCGCGGGTCGGGCGTGCCGTTGCCGTAGCGTTCGGCCAGCAGCTGGTAGAGCGGCTGGTCGGCGATCTTGGCCACTGCGTCCCACACGGCCATGTCGATGGTGCCCACGGCCACCGAGCGCTCGCCGTGGCCGCCGGGCTTTTCGTTGATCATCATGCGGGCCCAGACCTTGTGCGGGTCGAGGTTCTCGCCGGTGCCGTCCACCAGCGTGGCGGGGTCGGCTTCGAGCACGCGCGGGATGAATCGGTCGCGCATCAGCGCGCCCTGGCCGTAGCGGCCGTTGGAATTGAAGCCGTAGCCGATCACCGGCTTGCCGTCGCGGACCACGTCGGTGACCACTGCCACCAGGCTCAGGGTCATCTTCGAAAAGTCGATGTAGGCGTTGCGGATGTCGGATTGGATGGGCCGGGTGGATTCGACGATATCGACGATTTTCATGGTGCTTGGGTGGTTGAAAAAAGAAGGATCAGCGGGCGAGCGAGGAGCCCCCGCAGATGGCGATGTCCTGCCCCGTGATGGCCGCCGCCGGCGGCGACAGCAGGTAGCCCACGAGCGCGGCGATCTCGCCGGGCTCGATGAGGCGGCCGATGGGCGGCAGGCGCGGTGCGCTGCCGGCGCGGGCGGGGTCGTTCAGCATGCCGGTGGCGGTGGCTGCGGGCGAGACGACGTTCACCGTCACGCCCTGCCCCGCCACTTCGGCCGCCCAGCTGCGCGCCAGCGCGACCAGCGCCGCCTTGGTGGCCGCGTACTGGCCGCGCCCGGGCATGCCCTGCGCCACGCGGCTGCCGATGAACACCACCCGGCCGTTCCCACGTGCGGCCATGGCGGGCACGATGGCATCGGCCAGGCGCGTGGCGGCATCGACGTGCAGGCGCCACATCAACCCGCCGCCCGCGTGGTCCAGCTGGCCCAGCGGGCCCACGCGCAGCACACCCGCGGCATGCACCAGGGCCTGGACGGCCGGCAGCCCCGCGGCGGCACGGGCGATGTCTTCGCCATCGGTCAGATCGACGGCCACGGGCGTGAACGCGGCGTGTTCGATGGCCGGCGCGGCCACGTCCAGCCCGCTCACGTGCCAGCCCGCGGCCAGCAGCGACTCGGCGATGGCGCGACCGATGCCGCTGCTGCTGCCGGTGACGGCGGCATGGGCGCCTGTGGGCGGCGTGCCGTCATTCCGCACGGATGTTGCCCTCGGTCACGATCTTCTGGGAGCGCTCCATGTCGGCGCGCTGGAACTTGGCGAAGTCGTCCACGCTGCCCGGCGTGACGAGCAGGCCCTGGTCCTTGAGCTTCTGGGCCATGTCGCCGGCCAGGGCCTTGTTCACCTCGGCGTTCAGGCGCTGCACCGGCGCGGGCGGCGTCTTGGCCGGGGCCCACAGGCCGTACCAGCTGTAGAACTCGAAGCCGGGAATGGTCTCGGCCACCGTGGGCACGTCGGGCAGGTTGGGCACGCGCTGGGCGGACGTCACGGCCACCACCTTTAGCATGCCGCTCTTGTGGTACTGGAGCGAGCCGAGGATGGGGTCGATGAAGCCGTCGATCTGCCCGCCGATCAGGTCCTGGAAGGCCGGCGCCGTGCCCTTGTAGGGCACGATGAGGTAGTCAATCTTGCCGGCCCGTTTCAGCAGCTCGGTCGAGAGATGCCCCGCCGAGCCGATGGAGCCCACGGCGAAGGTCATCTTGCCCGGGTGGCTCTTGGCGTAGCCCAGCAGGGACTTGATGTCGGTCACCGGCAGGTCCTTGTTGACCGCCACCGACAGGGGCGCCTTGGCCACCAGCGCCACGGGCGTGAAGTCCTGCGTGACGCTGAACGGCACCGACTTGAGCGTCATCGGCGCGGTCGTGAAGGTGGAGGCGCTGAACAGCAGCGTGTAGCCGTCCGCCGCGGCCTTGGCGACCGCATCGCCGCCGATCACGCCGCTGCCGCCGGGCTTGTTGTCGATCACGAAGCTCTGCCCGGTCTGCTCGCCGAGCTTTTGCGCCAGCATGCGGCCCACGGCGTCCAGCGTGCCGCCCGGCGGGAACGGGATCACCACGCGCACCGGCTTGTTCGGGTAGGTCTGCGCGAAGCCGCTGGCGGCGGCGGTGAGCGCGAGGGCGCCGAGGACGGCGCGGAGGAATGGCTTGCGTTGCATGGCGTGTCTCCTGTCTTTATGGGGTCGCGAATGTCCGGTGCGGGCCGTGCGGTGCGGCCCGTCTTGTCATGGCACCCGCAGATCAGCGCTGCAGCAGGCCCGCCTGCCGGACGGCGGCGCGCAGGGCCTCGACCTCCTGGGCGTTGGGCGCCTCGGTGGGCGGGCGCACGGTGGCGTCGTCGATCACGCCGGCCAGGTACATGCCGCCCTTCATGCGCGCATGGGCCTCGCCCGTGGGCTCGCCGCCGCCGTACAACGCGTCCTTGAGCGGCGTGATGACGGCCTGCACGGCCATGGCTTTTTTCAGGTCGCCGGCCTTCACGGCGTTCCACAGGTCGATGATGAGCTGCGGGATGAAGGTGGCGAAGCCCACCAGCGCGCCATCGACGCCCTGCACCATCGAGGCCAGCAGGTATTCGTCGTGGCAGGTGAGGATGGCCTTGGAGGCGTCGGCCTCGCGGATCGCCTGGATGTCGCGGGCGTACTTGTTCATGTCGCGCTGGCCCACCTTGAAGGCCTGCAGGTAGGGCAGCCGGGCGAGCTCGGCCAGCAGTTGCGACGAGTACGAGGCGCGCGTCCACGCCGGGTACACGTGGCACACCAGGTCCAGGCCCGGCGCGGCCCGGTGGATGGCCTCGAAATACTGCAGCGCATGGCCCGGCGTGAAGCCGAAGCGCAGCCAGTGATGGGGCGGCATGACGTCCAGCGCCACGGCGCCGGCGGCCTGGGCGGCGCGGGCATGTTCGGCGGCCTCGGCCAGGCCCTCGCAGACGATGGAGGAGATGACGGGCGTGCGGCCCTTCAGTTCGTCGGCCACGATGCGGGTGACCTCGGCGCGCTCGGCGGGGGTGAGGGAAAACACCTCGCCGGTGTGCCCGTTGGTCATGATGGCCACCACGCCCTCGTGGCCGGCCAGCCAGGCGGCGAGCTTGCGCAGGGCGGGCTCGTCGATGCGGTGGTCGGGGGTGAAGGGGCACGAGATGGCGGGGATGATCCCGCGATAATTCGCGATGGAAGGCATTCAAAGTCTCCGTTATGGGTGCAGGGGAACGACAACGCAGCGGATCTTCCGGCGACGGCCCCGCACCGTCCAATACCCGAATCGCATACATCTATCTGCACGGAACACGACGCCCATGGGACCTGGCAACCGCCCCCTCGATCTCGAATGGCTGGAAGACTTCCTGGCCCTGGCCGAGTGCGGCAATTTCTCACGCGCCGCCGAGGCCCGGGCCATCGCCCAGCCCGCGTTCAGCCGCCACATCCGTGCGCTGGAGGAATGGGTGGGCGTGGAGCTGTTCGACCGCAGCGCGCACCCGGCCGCTCTCACGGCGGCGGGGCAGCGCTTTCTGCCCCTGATGGAAACCCTGCTGGCCAACCTGGAGGCCACCCGCATCAAGGCGCGCGCCGCGCACGACACGGCGGCCGCCAGCCTGCGCTTCGCGGCCACGCACGTGCTCTCGCTAACCTTCTTTCCGCGCTGGCTGGGCCAACTGGAGGCGCAGCTGCGCCTGGGGCCCATCCAGACCATGTCGGACAGCTCCCGGGCGTGCGAAGACCTGGCGCTGCAGCGGCGCGTGCAGTTCGTGCTGTGCCACGGCCATGCCGAGGCGCCCGGGCGCCTGGACGAGGCGCAATACCCCATGCAGCGGCTGTCGGACGATGTGCTGCAGCCGGTGAGCGCGGCGGGCCCCGACGGCGGGCCGCTGCACGCCATCGGCCGGGACGGCGCGCCGCTGCCCCTGCTGGCCTACAGCGACGCCTCGGGCCTGGGCCGCATCATGCGGGCGCGCATGCGCGGCGTGTACGGCGATGGCGGGGAGTCGGCCGTGCCGGGTGGCGTGGCGGTGGTGTTCACCGCGCACCACGCGGTGCTGCTCAAGACCATGGCGCTGGAGGGGCGCGGCGTGGCCTGGCTGCCGCGCAGCCTCATCGCCGACGACCTGCGGGCCGGCACGCTGGTGGCGGCCGGCGAGGCGGCCTGGGACGTGCCGGTGGAGATCCGCCTGTACCGCCAGCGCGCCGGCATGTCGGAGGTGGCCGAATCGCTGTGGGCGCTGGCCGGCAGCCAGGCAATCCCCGCCAAATAGCCCCGATGCCGGGAGATCGATTGCCTGTTTAGCTATTATTTTCATAGCAACCGGGCGATCCGGGTGCCCGGCCCCTGGCAGGTGGGCGGGGCCCCGGCACGGAACATAATGCAGGCCCTTCGCACTCCGACGGCTCCATGTACCGCGCAAGACTCTCCCTGGCATTCGCCGCCCTCGTGGCCCTGGTGTGCATCCAGGCCGCGTTCGTGTACTGGGGCACGCACCGCGTCAACGACTACGCCCAGCACAGTCGGCTGGCCAGCGACATCCTCTCGGAGTTGCTGGACCTGTCGGCCAACAAGCAGCGGCTGCGCGTGTGGGCCACCCAGCGCCTGATGAACGCCAATGCCGTGCCCGAGGTGCGCGAGCGGCTGCTCGAACGCATGCACGAAGGCGCGGCCGCCCTGGCGGAGCTGGCCCGCCGCGACCTGGCCCTGTGGAACGAGCTGGCCCACCGCGAGGGCATGTCCATGCCGCAGGAGGTGCCGCAACTCGTGGGCATGACGGAGCTGCTGGAGGACAACATCCGGGCCGTGGAGGCCCGCCTGGCGCAGCTGCAGCCGCTGGAGCCCGGGGCCGACTTCCCTGCGGTGTGGGAAGAGCTGAACGCCACGTTCGACATGGCGCGCGGCCTGGACCTACGCGAGCTCATCAATGGCGCCATCGAGCGCCAGCGCAGCGCCGTTCCGGTGGCGCGCGCCGCCACCGAGCGCGGGCTGGACGTGCTGCGCCAGCAGGCGATCACGCTGGTGATCGTCACCCTCGCCGTGGCGGCCCTGCTGGCGCTGCACCTGAACCGCCGCCTGCAGCGCCCGCTGGACCGCCTGCTCGCCGGCACGCGGGCCCTGCAGGCCGGCGCGCTGGACCACCGCGTGGCCACCGGCTCGAAGGACGAATTCGATCGCGTCGCCCAGCACTTCAATGCCATGGCGGCGGAGCTGCAGCAGCACCGCGCCCATGCCGATGCGGCGCGCCGTGAACTGGAGGACGCGGTGGAGGCCCGCACGCACGAACTGAGCGTGGCGCACGAGACCCTGCAGCGCGTGGACCAGCGCCGGCGCCAGCTGTTCGCCGACCTGGGCCACGAACTGCGCACGCCCGCCACGGCCATCCGGGGCGAGGCCGAGATCGCGATGCGCGGCGGCGACCGGCCGGCGCAGGAATACCGCCAGACGCTGGAGCGCATCGTGGGCGGCGTCGATCAGCTCACCAAGGTGATCCACGACCTGCTGCTGATCGCCAGGACCGAGGCGGACCAGTTGGTGATCCGCCCGAGCCGCCTGGACCTGCAGGCCCTGGTCACCGATGCGGCGGAGCAGGCCGCCGCGCTGGGCGGGCTGCACGGCGTGACCGTGGAGCCCCTGCCGCCCGCCCCCGGCGACCCGCTGGTGGTGAACGCCGATGCCGACCGGCTGCGCCAGGCCCTCATGATCGTGCTGGACAACGCGGTGCGCTATTCGCAGCGCGGCGGCACGGTGCGCGTGGGCTGCCAGCCCGGCCCCGATGGCGAAGCCCAGGTGCTGGTGCGCGACGAAGGCATTGGCATCGAGGCCGAGGAACTGCCCGCCGTGTTCCAGCGCTTCGTGCGCGGCCAGCGCGCGCGGGCGCACCGCGCGGACGGCACCGGCATCGGGCTGTCGATCGCGCAGTCCATCGTGCACGCGCACCACGGCCGCATCGACATCGACAGCCAGCCCGGCGTGGGCACGGTGGTCCAGATCACCGTGCCTTCGGCCAGCCACCCCGAAACCCTGTCCCCCGAGGAAACCGCATGAACATCCTGGTGGTCGAAGACGATCCGCGCGTGGCGGACTTCCTGCTGCGCGGCCTCAAGGCCGAAGGCTACAGCGTGGAGCTGGCGCGCAACGGCCCGGACGGCCTGACCCTGGCGCGCACCGGCGATCCCGGGCTGCTGCTGCTCGACCTCATGCTGCCCGGCCTGAGCGGCCTGGAGCTGTGCCAGACGCTGCGCTCCGAAGGGCGCCACGTGCCGGTGCTGATGCTCAGCGCACTCAGCAATACCGAGGACAAGGTCAACGGCCTGCGGCTGGGCGCCGACGACTACCTCACCAAGCCCTTCGCGTTCGAAGAGCTGCTGGCCCGCATCGAGGCGCTGATGCGCCGGGGGCGCGAGCAGCGCCAGCGCGCCAGCACGCTGCAGGTGGCCGATCTGGTGCTCGACCTGGAGCGCATGCAGGCCAGCCGCGCCGGCCAGCCCATCGCGCTGACCGCGAAGGAACTGGCCTTCCTGGAGCTGCTCATGAGCGCGCCCGGCCGGGTGTACAGCCGTGAGCGCATCCTCTCCAATGTCTGGGGCACCAACGAGGACCCGCTGACGAACGTGGTCGATGTCTACGTGCGCCGCCTGCGCGCGAAAATCGACGAAGGCCATGCCATCTCGCTTCTGAAAACGGTGCGCGGCTTCGGGTACCGGCTGGATGCCGCGGCCGAGTGACACGGGGGCGAAAGCCTGTTCATCGGCGGTTCATTTTTGCGTCATCTGCCCTTCATGGGGCTGCAACGGCCGTGTTCATGCACGCCTTGAAGAATAGGTCCTGTATCGCAGTGAGCGATGCAGTGCCGGCGAAGGCCGGCGCTTGACCCACTTTTCTCAAAGGACCCCATGAAGACGCTTCACACCGCCCTCTCCGCAGCTGCCCTGGCTCTGTTCTCCGTCTCCGCCCCGGCCTTCGCGCAGGGTCAGGGTGAGCCGGTCTGCTTCCCTGCCGACGAAAAGCAGATCTCCGCGCTGTTCGACCGCTGGAACGCTTCGCTGCGCACGCTGGACCCGGACAAGGTCACCGCGAACTACGCGCAGGACGGCGTGCTGCTGCCCACCGTGTCCAACCAGCCCCGCACGACGCCGCTGGAAATCCGCGACTACTTCGTGAAGTTCCTCAAGAGCGAGCCGCAGGGCAAGATCGACAGCCGCACGATCCGCATCGGCTGCAACGTGGCGCAGGACGTGGGCACCTACACGTTCCGCTTCAAGGACGGCAAGACCGTGCAGGCCCGCTACACCTACGTGTACGAGCGCGTGAACGGCCAGTGGCTGATCGCCCACCACCACTCCTCGGCCATGCCCGAGACGGTGGCCGCCAAGTAAGCGGCCTTTCCACCGGCGCTCCATCGCCGGGCAGCGCAGGGGCCGGCATGCCGGCCTCTGCGCCGTGGCGCCTGCGTCAATACACGTCGCGGCGGTAGCGCCCGCTGCGCACCAGGCCCTCCATCGCCTCCTCGCCGAGCACGGCGCAAAGCGCGGCATGCACGCCCTGCGCCATGCCCACCAGGCTGCCGCAGACGTAGATGGCCGCGCCGTCCGCCACCCAGGCGCGCAGCGCATCGGCGGCCTCGGCCAGCCGGTCCTGCACGTGCACCCGCTGCGCCTGGTCGCGCGAGAACGCCAGGTCCAGGCGCGTCAGCACGCCGCTGGCCTGCCAGGCCTGGATCTCTGCCCGGTACAGGAAATCGTGCGCCGCCTGGCGCTCGCCGAACACCAGCCAGTTCGGGCCCGCCCCCGCCGCGGCGCGCGCCCGCAGATGGCTGCGCAGGCCGGCGATACCCGTGCCGTTGCCGATCAAGACGAGGGGCCGCGCGGCGTTGTCCTGCAGCCGGAAAGGCCCGTGCGCGCGCAGGCGCAGCGGCACGGCGCCCCCCGACGCGAGGCCTGCGCACAGCCAACCCGATGCCACGCCGGGCGTGCCGTCCTCGCGCACGGCCTGGCGCACGGTGAGATGGATGCGTCCGTCACCCGCCACCGAGGCGATGGAATAGTCGCGCGGGCGTTGCGGGTCGGCCGGCGCGCACAGTTGCACCAGATCGCCCGATGCCCAATCGGCCGCGGTGCCGGGCGGGGGCGCCAGCTCGATGTGAAACACCGGCGCGCCCAGGCTGCCCGGATTGAGGTGGCGGCGCGCGGCCAGCGTCCAGTCGGCGAACGGCGGCGCCTCCCAGGCAGGCGCCCCGTTCAGGTTCGCGACCTGCGACAGCTGGTGCTGCCATGCCAGGAGCGCGGCCGGGGCGCCGTTGTCCATCTCCACCCGCTCGAACAACGGTACCGCGCCCTGCGCGCGCAGCCAGCCGTCCAACTGGCGGCCGAAGCCGCAGTAGTGCGCGTATTGCCGGTCGCCCAGCGCGAGCAGGCCGTACTGCAGGCCTGCCAGCGCGGGCGCCGCGGCCGCACCCATCCACTGCCCCTGGAAGCCCGCCGCGTTGTCGGGCGCATCGCCCTCTCCGTACGTGCTGGCCAGGAACAGCGCCCGGCGCGTGCGCTGCAGCAGCGCCGCATCCACCGCGCCCAGCGCGCACAGGTGCACGGGCTCGCCGGCCGCGTGCAGCAGGCGCGCGGTCTCGCGGGCCAGCGCCTCGGCCTGGCCCGTCTGGCTGGCATAGGCCACGAGCAGCGGCGGGACCCCTTCGCGGGCCGAGGCCAGCTCGGCCGCCTCGGCCCGCGCACGGCGTGCGCGGCGGCGCTCGCGCCGTGCGATGGCGGTGCACATCAGCCCATAGAGCAAGACCAGGATCAATGCCGCGGCAAGGCGCGGCACGGGAATCGAAAAAACCATGGGATGCAGCAGGCGATGGTGTCAGGCCCCCGCCAGCGCTTCGAAGGCCGGCGTCGCGGCCCAGGCCAGGCCCTGCGGCGTGCGCTCGCACACCAGCGCGGCCAGCCCCTGCCGCCGCGCGAAGTCCAGGCCGTCCTGCGGGCCCAGCACGGTGATGATGGTGGCCAGCGCGTCGGCTTGCATGCACTCGGCATGCAGCACCGTCACGCTCGCCAGCGCGTGGTGCACGGGCTCGCCGGTGCGCGGATCGATGGTGTGGGAATAGCGGCGGCCTGCATGGTCGAACGCATGCCAGAGGTCGCCCGAGGTGGCCACGGCCATGCCCTGGAGCACCAGCGCGCGCGGGGCATGGCCCGCGGGATCGGCCACGGCCACGCGCCAGGGCTGCCCGTCCGGCCGGCGGCCGCTGGCACGCAGCTCGCCGCCCACCTCGACCAGAAAATCGGTCCAGCCCTGCGCCTGCAGATGCTGCGCCACGCAGTCCACCGCATAGCCCTTGGCGATGCCGCTCAGATCGAGCTGCGCGCCACCCGGCTGCCGGGCCTGGCAGTGCTCAGGCTGCAACGCGATGCGGCCATGGCCCACGCGGGCCCGTGCATCACTCAGGGCCTGGGGCGATGGGATGCGCGCCACCGGCCCGGCCCCCGGGCCGAAGCCCCACAGGTCCACGAGCGGGCCCACGGTGGGGTCCCAGGCGCCGCCGCTGCGCTGCGACCAGTCGAAGGCGCATTGCAGCACGGTGAAGAACTCGTCCGGCAGCGTGTGCCAGGTGCCGGCCGCGGCGCGGTTGAAGCGCGAGAGGTCGGAGTCCGGCTCCCAATGGCTCATCTGCTGCACGACCCGGCCCAGCTCGGCGTCGATGGCGGCACGCACCGGCGCGAGCGGCGCGAAGCGCGGGTTGCCCAGGCGCACGCGCCAGGTCGTGCCCATGGACTCGCCCGACAGCGTGTGCAGCGCGGCCGGATCGGCGCGGCGCGGCGACGGCGCCGTGGCATACCCGGCCGGCACGAACGAAGGCGTGGCCGCGCCGCCCGCTGGCTGCGGCAGCAGCACTTCGGCGGTGGCGCCGCTGCGGCCACCGCCCTGCAGCGGCACGCCCGCATAGCGCACCCGCACGGGGGCGGACGGGGTCAGGGCAGTACCTCCAACGTGCCCACGTACGACAGGCGGCGTTCCTTGGCCTGGGGCAGCGACACCTTGTCGTCCTTGGCATCGGCATCGACCCAGTACATGCCGGCCTGCGGCCAGGTCACGCTGAACTCGCCTTTGGCATCGGTGGTGGCCTTGATCTCGTCCTGCTTGTCGCGGTAGCGCGTGGCACCCGCCACCAGCACCACCTCCAGCCCGGCGGCGGGCTTGCCGTCGATGTGGAAGGCGAAGGTGGCCTTGTCGCCCTTCACCAGGTCGTTGGGGTGCGTCACGGGCACCAGCTCCAGCCCCTTGCCGCTGGCCTTCACGGCGCTGGGCTTGCCCACCGTCACGTAGGTTTCGATGCGCCCGGCCGACTGCGTGACCTTGAGGTCCTGGGCGTCGGCAGGCACCTCGGCCGCGAATTTTTCCGCCGTGCCGCGCCAGCGCCTGGGCTGGCCGGCCTTGTCCTTGTAGGTGGCGAACAGGCCGTTGTTCAAAACGGCCAGGCGGTAGGTGCCGGTCTGCGTGAGGTTCAGGTCGAACACGCTGCGCAGCTTGCCCTTGTGGGCGTTCTCGGGCGCCACGGCACTGCCGTCGGGGGCGGTGACGGTGAGGTTTTCCAGGCCCAGCGGGAAGTGGTTGAAGAAGAACAGGTCGTTGGACACCGCGGCGTCCACCGTGATCCATTCGGCCTTGGACAGCACGGTGGTGGACGGCAGCAGCCACACGTTGTGGGCTTGCGCGGAGGTGAACGCGCCGCAGAGGGCGACGAGGCAGGCAGCGGCGAGGCGCGATGGTGTCTTGGAATGCATGCGGAAACTCCGGATGGATGGGAATGGGGGGTGAAGGGCTTGCCGGATCAGGGCTTGAGTTCGAGCGTGATCTCGCCCAGCTCCGTGGTGCCCTTGGCCCGCAGGGGCTCGCCCTTGGCAGCGGGCCAGGCGAAAGGCACGGTCACCACCTCGCGGCCACCGACCTCGCGCGCGGCCTCCACCACCAGCTTGTAGCTGCCGGCGGGCAGCCGGGCGAGCGGGTTCGTGCCTTCGGTGAACTGCAGCAGGTGCTTGCCGGCAGGGCGCGTGGGACTGGTCACGCCGTCGATCGGTACCGACAGGTCGCGGCCCGTGCGGCGCCACCACTGGCGCATGTCCTTGAGCCACTTGCTGCCCTCGGCGTCCTTCATCTTCACGTCGTACCAGACGGCCAGGGTGGAGGCCACGGTGGCATCGGCGCGCTCGACCCACACGGCCACGTAGGGGCGGTGGTATTCGGCCACCTCCAGGCGCGGGATCTCGATCCCCACGCCGAGACCGGCCGCGAAGGCGGGCGCGCCCAGGCAGGCCCCCATCGCCACGGTGTAGCGCAGCTGCAAATGCTTTTTCATGGGCATTTTTCCTCTTTCGGTTCAGTGGATAAACAGGAACGCCAGCAGGGCCGGCAGCACCAGGCCCAGGCCGACCATCGGCCACGTGAAGGGCCGGTTGCCGGCGTGCATCTTCAGGATGAACAGGCCCGTGATGCAGAACACCAGGCAGGCGGCGGCGAAGGCGTCGATGAACCAGCTCCATGCCGCGCCCGTGTTGCGGCCCTTGTGCAGGTCGTTGAAGTAGGAGATCCAGCCCCGGTCGGTGCGTTCGTACTCGGCCTCGCCATCCGCCAGGCCCACACGGATCCAGGCGTCGCCGCCGGGGCGCGGCAGCGAGACATAGACCTCATCGGCAGACCACTCGGCCTCGCGCCCCGCCGTGTCGACGGACCACTGCGCCCGCGCCCAATCCTGCAGGGCCGGCGGCCAGGGCGCGCGGGCCTGCCCGGCGGGGGGCGCCACAGCCTGGAGCACCGGTGCGGGCACGGTCGCCCGCAGGCTGGTGACCCGGGGCTTGGCCTCGATCTGGCCGGCGTGGTTGAGCGTGAACCCGGTCACCGCGAACAGCAGCATGCCGACGAGGCAGATGGCGGAACTCACCCAGTGCCATTCATGCAGGGTCTTGAGCCACCGGGCGCGGCGGCGAGGGTCCGGAGGGCGGGTCATGCGGGAACGGAAGGGGCCGGATGGGGGACAGGGAGCGAGCCACCGCACAGGGTGGCGCCCGGGAAAACCCGCAATTCTAGGGCGTCCAATTGAAAATGAATCGCATTTGCAAAATCTTTACCCGAAGGTCGCCGGCGCAGCGATCCGCAGGCCAGGGGTCGCGTGCCGCGCGCTTGGCACCGATGGATGCCCGCTTCGGCATCGACATGAAACGCCCGTCACACACGGGGCGCGGCCCCTCCGCCAGGTTTGCCCTCACACGGCGGCGATGTCGCAATGTCGCGATGACGCGATAGCGGTTGACCGGCTCGGCCGCCCGCCGAGCGCGGGCTCGAACGCCGAAGGCATCCGACCGGCATGGATCTGGCGGCACGGCCCGTTTCGCATCGCGAGGGTGCTCCAGCGCCTGGAGCGCGCCGCACCCGCGTGAACCGGGGCCTGCGCGGCCGCTTCTGAGCGCCATGCCGGCCCGCGCGAAGGCCGGTGCGTGGCGGCTGCGTTTCAGTCCATCTTCACGTTCGCGCTTTTCACCACCTGCGCCATGCGTGCGGCCTCGCTGCGAAAGAACACCGCCGCCTGCTCGGGCGGCGTGAGCTTGATGTCGTAGCCCTGGGCCTGCAGGGCCTCGCGCGCCTCGGGCATCTCCATGGCGGCCTTGAAGCCGTTGTAGAGCCGCGCCACCTCGGCCTTGGGCAGGCCCGCGGGGCCGATGGGGGCGATCCACCCTTCCAGCTCGAAGCCCGACAGGCCCTGCTCGGCGATGGTGGGCACGCTGGGCAGCGTGGGCACGCGCACGGCGGTGGTGACGCCCAGAGCGCGCAGCGCGCCCGCCTTGATGTGCGCCGCGGCCGGCGCCACGGCCACGACGCCCAGCTGCACCTGTCCACCCAGGATGTCGTTCATCAGCGGCCCCATGCCCCTGTACGGGATGTGCTTGATGTCCACCTGCGCCTGGTCCACGAACATCGCCGCACCCAGGTGCAGGATGGTGCCGTTGCCGGACGAGCCGTAGTTCAGCACGCCGGGTTTGGCCCTGGCATACGCGATCAGCTCCTGCACCGTCTTGGCCGGCACCGACGGATGCGCGACCAGCACGAAGGGCGTGGCACCCAGCACGGTGATGGGCGTGATGTCGGCCAGCGAATCGAACGGAATGTTCTTGTAAACGGCCGGGTTCACCACATGGTTGTTCGAGACGACACCGATCACCGACCCGTCCCGCGGCGCCCGCACGATCTGCGCCGTGCCGGTGATGCCGCCCGCGCCGGGCAGGTTCTCGATCACGACCGGATGGCCCAGGGCCTTGGCCAGGCTGTTGCTGATGGCGCGGATGGCGCCGTCCGCGCCCGAGCCGGCCGACAGCGGCAGGATCACGCGCAGCGGCTTGTCGCCCGGCTGCGCGTTGGCCAGGCCCGGCACCGCGAGCGCAGCGGCGCCCCAGGCCAGTGCGCGGCGGCGGGTGAGAACGGCGGGGCGCAACGCCAGTGCGCAGGGGGTGGGCAGCGATGTCATGGTTTGTCTCCGTGATCGTTGGGGGATGAAGCGGCGGCGCGGTCTTTGCCGCGCTCGCATGCCGGTGTTGGGGCCGAGCCCGCTCTCGTCAGGCCACGGCTGCGGCCGCGTGCAGCGCGGCGATCGCCTCGGGCGCGTAGCCCAGGCCGGCGAGCAGTTCGCGCGTGTGCTGGCCCAGTTGCGGCGGGTCCAGCCGCACGCCCATGCGCTGGCCGTCCAGCCGCAGCGGCAGCAGGGTGACCCGCGCGGTGCTGCCGGCGCGCTCGCCGTCGGGCAAGGTGACATCGGCCAAGCCGCCCGTGGCGTTCAGGTGCGGATCGTCGAACAGCTGCTCGGGGCGCAGGATGGGCGCGAACGGCAGGCCGTGCTGCTCGAAGATGGCCGACAGCGCCTCGGCCGTGTGCTCGGCCAGGCGGCGGCGCAGTTCGGGCAGCAGCGTGGCGCGGGCGCGCACGCGGTCGTTGTTCAAGGCCAGGCCCGGGTCGGCCTTCAGGTCGGCATAGCCCATGGCATCGCAGAAGGTGGCCCACTGCGCGTCGCTCACGGCGGCCAGAAAGATCTGCCCGCCGTCCTTCACGCTGAATACGTCGTACACCGCCCACGACGAGATGCGGTCGGGCATGGGCGCGGCGGGCTGGCCCGTCACGGCGTACTGCATCATGTGCTGGCCGACGAGGAACACGTTGTTCTCGAACAGGGCGGAATCCACCTCCTGCCCCCGGCCCGTCTGGGCGCGCTGCATCAGCGCCGCCATGGCACCGATGGCGCCGAACATGCCGCCCATGATGTCGTTCACGCTGGTGCCCGCGCGCAGCGGATCGCCCGGGCGGCCGGTCATGTAGGCCAGCCCGCCCATCATCTGAACGACCTCGTCGAGCGCGGTGCGGTGCTCGTAGGGGCCGGGCAGGAAGCCCGTGTGGTTCACGTAGACCAGCCGCTCGTTCAGGCGGGACAGCGCGGCGTAGTCGAGGCCGTACTTGGCCATCACCCCCGGCTTGAAGTTCTGCGCCACCACGTCGGCCGACGAGGCCAGGCGGATCGCCACCTCCAGCCCCTCGGGCTTGCGCAGGTCCAGGGCGATGCTCTTCTTGTTGCGGTTGAACATGGGAAAGAACCCGGCGCCCGCGCCCAGCAGATGCCGCGTGCGGTCGCCGTCCACCGGCTCGACCTTGATGACCTCGGCGCCGAGGTCGGCCAGCACCATGCCGCACGTGGGGCCCATGACCATGTGGGTGAACTCCACCACGCGCAGGCCCTCCAGGGGCAGGCGCGGGCGTTCGGCAGTGGGGGCGGAAGAAGGATTCAAGGGAGCGTTCATGGGCGCAACGATAAGGGTTCGGTCAGGCAGCGGACGCAACCGCTGCGGGGAAGGACGCGGCCGTGCGGGGCAGTCCGGCCTGCCAGAGCGCGCCGTGCAGGGTCTCCCCCTCCAGCCAGCCGGCCACGCGCTCGCGCAGCGCCAGCAGCGCGGCCACGTCCAGGCCGGTGGAAACGCCCATGCGCTCCAGCATAAAGGCGAGGTCTTCGGTGGTGACGTTGCCGCTCGCGCCGGGGGCATGGGGGCAGCCGCCGATGCCGGCCAGGCAGGCGTCGAATCGGGTGATGCCGGTCTGCCAGGCGGCGTAGGCGTTGGCCAGCCCCATGCCGCGCGTGTCGTGGAAATGCGCGCAGGCCAGCCGCTCGCCGACGAGTCCGCGGGCTTTCTCGAACAGGCGCTGCACGCCCGCCGGATCGGCATGGCCCACGGTGTCGGCCAGGCTCACGCGGTCGGCCCCGGCGTCGAGCAGGGCTTGCATGAGGCGCAGCACTTCGCTTTCGGCCACCTCGCCCTGGAGCGTGCAGCCGAAGGCCGTGCCCACCCCGCCTTCGATCAGGGTGCGGCTGCCCGCCGCATCGCGCGCCGCGCGGATGCGCGCCACCTCGGCCACCACCTCGTCCGGCGTCTTGCGCAGGTTGGCCAGGCTGTGCGCGTGGCTGGCGGACAGCGGCACGACCATCAGATCGGCCTGGCATTCGATGGCCCGCTCCGCCCCGCGCAGGTTGGGCACCAGCACCGAGGCGACCAGGCCCGGCAGGGATTTGGCGTGCGCGAGCACCTCGGCAGTGTCGGCCAGTTGCGGCAGCAGGCGCGCCGGCACGAACGAGCCGACCTCGATCTCCCGCTGGCCGGCCGCATAGGCGGCATCGACCCATTCGATCTTGCGGGCGGTGGGCACCACGGTGGCGATGCTTTGCAGGCCATCGCGCAGGCCCACCTCTCTCACGATGGCCTGGGCGGACGAAGGGGGGAGCGGATGGGCGGGCGGGCCTGCGGGCGTGCGGGGGGTCACGGAGTCTCCTGTCTGGGGTCTTGTGCAGGCATTCTAGAAATTCCCTTCCATCAATTCATGCCAATTTTGGAAGGCCTAAGATTCCAGGAAGGAAAATCTTGAATCCCTTCCCTTCTTCCACATTCCTTCCATGCGCCTGCCCGACCTCCAGACCCTCAAGCTCTTCGTGGCGGTGTGCGAGCACCGCAACATCGCCCGCGCGGCGGAGCAGGAATCCATCGTCGGCTCGGCGGTGAGCAAGCGGCTGGCGCAACTGGAGGACACGCTGGGCACGCCGCTCCTGGTGCGCAAGCGCCACGGCGTGGTGCCCACCGCCGCCGGCGAAACCCTGCTGGAACACGCCCGCACCATGCTGGCCAGCGTGGACCGCATCGAGCGCGACATGGCGGCCTTCGCCACCGGCATCCGCGGCCACGTGCGCATGCTGGTCACAGCCTCGGTCATGGCCGAATCGCTGGCGGACGACGTGGCGGCCTTCCTGCAGAACCCCGCGCACCGCGACATCCAGGTGAGCATGGAGGAACGGGTGAGCCCCGAGGTGGTCCGCGGCATCCGCGAAGGCAGCGCCTCCATCGGCATCTGCTGGGACGCGGCCGATCTGCAGGGCCTGGAAACGCGCAGCTACCGTCACGACCACCTGGCCATCGTCGCCCACCCCTCGCACCCGGTGGCGCGCCAGGACAGCGTGCGGTTCGCCGACGTGCTGGGCTACGAGTTCGTGAGCATGCCGGCCCTGAGCGCCGTGCACGTGCTGCTGGCGCGCGCCGCGGCGGTGGAGGGCAAGACCCTGGTGCACCGCGTGCTGGTGTCCAACTTCGACGCGGCCCTGCGCGTGGTGCGCGCCAACCTCGCCATCAGCGTGGTGCCCGCCGAGGTGGCGGTGCCGTTCGCCGCGGCCACGGGGGTGCGCATCGTGCCGCTGGCCGACCCGTGGGCCCGGCGGCGGTTCGCGCTGTGTTTCCGGCCGGCGCCGGGCCTGGCGCCCGCCGCCCAATTGCTGGTCGAGCACCTGGTGTCGGCGGGTGCCGCGGCGCGCTGAGGGCACGTCCACCGGGGCCGTGGCAGGAGTGCAACAATCCTGTAACACCTGAGTATTTTTACCCCGCAGCGCAAGTGGGGTGCTGCTCTGGAGCTATTAAACTTGTAGCAAAATGGTTTCCACGCTATATTCACAGCGTTCCGGCCGCCCGGGTTTTGCCCGCTGCCGGATTTCTATCTCTCTATCGCGCAAGGAGAAGCTTTCATGAGCTCCAAGGAAAACGCCGCCATCAACCAGCTGTTCGAAAAGCTCGAATGCCGCTATGCGTTGCGCGTGCTCTGGGCCCTGCGCGACGGCCACCCCCAAACCTTCCGGCTGCTGCAGGACAGCGTGGGCGGCATCACGCCCAACACGCTGAACACGCGCATCAAGGAACTGCGCGAAGCCGGTCTGCTGGACCACGGCAACGACGGCTACACGGTCACCCCCTCGGGCGTGGACCTGCTCAAACGGCTGTCCGACGTGCAGGCCTTCGCCACCCGCTGGGTCGCAGCGCGGGTCAAGAAGTAAGTCGACCAAGCCGGCGCGAGGCCTCTCCAGCGTCCGCCACCCTGCCCGACCCGCGCGCTGCGCGGGTTTGGTCTTTTAGGGCTCCAGCGCAATAAGCACTAGGGCATATCGCTATCATTTCAGTAGCACTTCGAAAGGAACACCCATGGCATTCACCACCACCCCCTCCGGCCTGCAATACGAAGACACCGTCGTGGGCGAAGGCGCCGAGGCCACGCGCGGCAACCACGTCAGCGTGCACTACACCGGCTGGCTCTACAACAACGGCGAGCAAGGCGCCAAGTTCGACTCCAGCCGCGACCGCAACGATCCGTTCGAGTTCGGCCTGGGCGCCGGCATGGTGATCAAGGGCTGGGACGAAGGCGTGCAGGGCATGAAGGTGGGCGGCCAGCGCACGCTGATCATTCCCGCCGCCCTGGGCTACGGTGCCCGCGGCGCCGGTGGCGTGATCCCGCCGAACGCCACGCTGAAGTTCGACGTCGAGCTGCTCGGCGTTGGCAGCTGATCAGCGCGGCGCGGTCCGCACCGAGACCGGCGCCCGGTGGGCGCCGCCTCCCCCAAGGGCTGTGCCTTCGCAAGAAGGCACAGCCCTTTTTCCATCTGGGTCGCCCTTGCCTGCCCGCCAGCGCTCGCATTTCTTTTCACCGCCCCCCACAACCTTTGGCACCGCAGCCCGCACTCACGACGGCAGAAAAATGACTGCGATCTTCCAACGGAGCAATCTTGAAAATATCCAGAATCTTGTGGGGTGCGGTGCCGGCGACGGCGTTGGTGCTGGCCGGCTGCGGCGGGAGCGACGCCCCGCCGACGGTCACCTCCTTCACGGCCAAGGCCGTGGTGTCCGACGGCAGCATTGCAGGCACGCAGACCGATGCCAACCTGAAGAACGGCTGGGGCATCGCCTTCAACCCGAACGGCTTCGTCTGGGTGACCGCCACGGCCACACAAAAGTCCACGCTCTATGACGGCAACGGCGTACCGCAGACCCTGGTGGTGACCGTGCCCCCCGCCGGCAGCGCCCCGGCCAACCCCACCGGCATCATCTTCAGCGGCACCAGCAGCTTCCCCGTCACCAAGAACGGCGTGACCGGCCCCAGCCGCTTCGTGTTTTCGAGCGAGGACGGCAGCCTCTCCGGCTGGAGCCCCGCCGCCGATCTGGCCAATGCGATCGTGACCTACCGGGACGGCGGCGGCGCGGTCTACAAGGGCCTGGCCGTGGCCACCCGCAGCGGCGCGGACTTCCTGTATGCCACCGACTTCCGCAACAACAAGGTCGACGTGTTCGACACCAGCTTCCAGAAGGTGCAGCTGGCGGGCAGCTTCGCCGATCCGCAGCTGCCGGCCAACTACGCGCCCTACGGCATCCAGACCATCGGCACGCGCATCTACGTGACCTATGCGCAGCAGGAAGCCAACCGGCGCAACGCCGTGGCCGGCGCCGGCCTGGGCGCGCTGAACGCTTTCAACACCGACGGCACGCTGGCGCAGCGCATCGTCACGCCCGGCGCCACGCTCAACGCGCCCTGGGGCATCGCCCAGGCGCCTGGCAACTTCGCCGGGGCCAGCAGCCGCCTGATCGTCGCCAATGAAGGCGACGGCACGCTGCAGGCGTTCGACCCCGCAACGGGCGAATGGAACGGCGCCCTGGCGCAAAAGGACGGAACGACCCTGCAACTGGACGGCGTGCGCGGCATCGCGTTCGGCAACGGCCTGAACCAGCAGCCGCTGAACACGCTGTTCTATGTGGCGGGGCCGAACAAGGGCGTGAATGGCGCCTACGGCCGCGTGGACGTGCAGCCCTGATCCGCGCCTTCCTGCCGCATCGCCACGGCGCTGCGGCAGGACCGGCCCGCTGCGCGAGGCCGGTCAGCCGAAGAGCGCCCGCTCCAGGCGCCGGTATTTTTCATCGCCCACCAGTTCGCGGATCTTCGGCGCCAGTGCGGCGAGGTCGTCGAAACTGCGCGCGCCCTCGACCGCCAGGTTCAGCCGAAAGCCGCGCAGCCCCAGGCTGGACGTGATTTCCGTGGCGATCGGATAGGCCGCCTGGTAGCGCTCCATGGGCGACGAGGATGCCTCGCCCGTTGCCGGGGCCGGCGTGCCCTCGGGCGACGCGTTCTGCAGGTCCGGCGCACTGCCGTCCGGCAACGACAGCAGGCCCTGCCCGACCATCGCCAGCACGTCGTCCATGCCGATGCCCATGGTCGCGGTGGCCGCCAACACCTGCGCCAGCGTGCGCTTGCCATCGAACAGGATGAAGGCCGAACGCTGCCGCGAGGTCAGCGCGCCGTGGCGGTCCTTGAGGGCCAGATGGCCTGCAGATGTCTTGACGAGTAGCACGGTTCCCCCTGATCGTTTTCGGCGGCGTCGGGGGCACGCGCCCGTCCGATGGTTGGGCGCAGCGTCGCACGCGGTCGGGGCTTTGTGAATCCGGGTTTATCCATAACCACCATCCCCGCCGCATCGCCGCGAGCCCCAGCGTGCGCCGTGGCGCGCGCACCCGCCGTTCACATCCCCGGCAGGCGCGAATGGACCGACGGCCCGGCCCCCGGCGCCCGCGTGAGCAGGCTCACCAGCCACGCGGTCGCAAGGCCCATGGGCACGCCGAACACGCCGGCCGAGATCGGCTGGATGCCGAACCACAGGCCGTCCGCCAGCAGCACGGCAGGCACCACGGCGCGCACGGCCTCCACATGCGACAGCAGGTAGTACACGGTCACGCCCAGCCCGCACAACATGCCCGCCACCGCGCCCTGCCGCGTGGCGCCGCGCCAGAAGATGCCCAGCACCATCGCCGGCACGAAGGCCGAGGCGGCGAGCGAGAACGAGGCCGACACCATGGGCAGGATCTCCGAGCGCTTGAGCGCCGCCACGAACGCGGCGGACAGCGCCACTGCCAGCAGGGTGAACTTGGTCAGAATCACGCGCTGCTCGGGCGAAGCCCTGCGGCCCGTTTCGTGAAAATACAGATCGCGCACCAGCGCATTGCTGATGGTGAGCAGCAGGCCATCGGCCGTGGAGAGCGCTGCCGCCAGCCCGCCCGCGGCGACCAGCCCCGAGATCACATAGGGCAAACCGCCCAGTTCGGGCGTGGCCAGCATGATCAGGTCGGCGCCGAATCGGATCTCGCCGAACTGCACGATGCCGTCGCCGTTCACGTCCTCCACCGACAGCAGCGCCGCATCCACCCGCGCCCACTGCCCGATCCAGTTGGGCAGCGCATCGAACGGGCTGCCGACCAGGTTGCTCATGACCTCGAACTTCACCAGCACCGCCAGCGCCGGCGCGCTGAGGTACAGCAGCGCGATGAAGAACAGCGACCAGGCCACCGAAGAGCGCGCGGCCGCCACCGAGGGCACGGTGTAGTAGCGCGTGAGCAGGTGCGGCAGCCCGGCCGTGCCCACCATGAGGCAGAACATCAGCGCGAGGAAATTGCGCCGGGTGTCCTCGTACGCGCGCTGCGCTTCGGGCGATCCGTCCGGGTCGCCCACGTAGGGCTGGCTGTGCGCGGGCAGGCCGCCCAGCGGGCGGGCGCGCTCTTCGCTCTCGCGCATTTCGCGGCTCCAGCGCTCGCGGGCCGTGTCTTCATCGCGCGGCATCGTGGCCAGCTCCCGGCTGGCCGCCACGATGAGGCCGACGTCCGCGTTCTGGTCGCGCAGCTGGCGGATGCGCTGGCGGGCCGCTTCGCGCTCGCGCTCCAGCGCCGCGCCCACGTCCTGCAGACGGGCCTGCAGCTCCTGCGCCCGCGCCTGGTAGGCCGCCACCACCTGCCGCTCCGCGGGGTCGGCGAGCAACCGGGCCTCCATGTCGGCGATCTTGCCGATCTGGGTGCCGTACACCAGCGGCGCCAGGGGATTGCCCAGTTGCTTGTAGGCCAGCCAGGAGACGGGAATGAGGAACGCGAGCAGCAGCATCACGTACTGCGCCACCTGCGTCCAGGTGATGGCGCGCATGCCGCCCAGGAAGGAGCACAGCAGCACCCCGCCCAGGCCCAGCATGATGCCGATCTCGAACTGCACGCCCGTGAGCCGCGAGGCGATCAAGCCGACACCGTAGATTTGCGCCACCACGTAGGTGAACGAGCACAGCACGGCCGCGAGCGCTGCGATCACGCGCGGCCAGCGCCCGCCGAAACGCACCTGAAAGAATTCCGGGATGGTGTAGAGGTTCATGGCCCGCAGGTGCGGCGCGATCAGCAGCGCCACCAGGCAAAACCCGCCCGTCCAGCCCAGCAGATAGGCCAGGCCGCCGGCCTGCCCCGGCACGCCCGAGAAGCCCTGCAGGTACAGCGCGCCCGACAGGCTGATGAACGAGGCCGCGCTCATCCAGTCGGCCGCCGCCGCCATGCCGTTGTACACGGGCGGAATGCGCCGCCCGGCGACGTAGTACTCGTCGGCATCGGTCGTGCGCCCATACACGCCGATGGCCGCATAAACCATGACGGACAGGAACAGGAAGATGGGGCCGATCCAGTGGCGCGACAGGCCGCGCTGCTCCGCCCAGGCCATGACGGCCAGGAAGGCGATCACCCCGGCCACGTAGAGCGCGAGGATGCGGCGCAGCCGCCGGCCGTAGGCGGCTTGCGGCGGCGCGTCAGCCATGCGGCTTGCCGGGGGCGCCCGGGCCCGGCGCGTCGGGGGTGGACGGCGGCGTGTCCGCACCACAGGCCACCGCGTTCGCGTCCTGCCGCTCGAAATGGTTCATCGCCGCACAGTAGATCGCCACGATGCCGATGAACACCAGCACCGCGCCCTGCGACGCGATCCAGTACCCCAGCGGCCAGCCGCCCACCACCATGAACTGCAGGTCGCGGGCGAAGTAGCAGGCCCCGAAGGACACCGCGGCCCAGGCCAGCAGCAGGCCCGCCTTCAGCCAGAGGTGGCGGGCATCGTGCAGGTCGGGCGGAAAGGGATGTCCGGCCCCGGGCTCCTCGATCGCCGATGGGCGCGTGGGCATGGTCGCCGGACCGGGCCCGTCAGCGGGCCAGTTGCTGCCAGGTGGCGATCACGCTGTCGGGGTTGAGCGAGATCGACGAGATGCCTTCCTTGGCCAGCCACTCGGCGAAGTCCGGGTGGTCGCTGGGGCCCTGTCCGCAGATGCCCACGTACTTGCCCTGGGCCTTGCAGGCGGCGATGGCGCGCGACAGCAGGGACAGCACGGCGGGGTCGCGCTCGTCGAAGTCCTGCGCGAGCAGTTCGAGCCCCGAGTCGCGGTCCAGGCCCAGCGTGAGCTGGGTCAGATCGTTGGAGCCGATCGAGAACCCGTCGAAGTACTGCAGGAACTCGTCCGCCAGCACGGCGTTGCTGGGCACCTCGCACATCATGATGACCTTCAGATCGGCCTCGCCGCGCTTCAGGCCATGCTTGGCCAGCAGTTGGGTGACCTTGTCGGCCTGGCCCAGCGTACGCACGAAGGGCACCATCACCTGCACGTTGGTCAGGCCCATCTCGCCGCGCACGCGCTTGATGGCGTCGCACTCCATCGCGAACGCCTCGCCGAAATCGGCGCTGATGTAGCGCGCCGCGCCACGGAAGCCCAGCATCGGGTTCTCTTCCTCGGGCTCGTAGCGGCTGCCGCCGATGAGCTTGCGGTACTCGTTGGACTTGAAGTCCGACAGGCGCACGATCACCGGCTTGGGCCAGAAGGCGGCGGCGATGGTGGCCACGCCCTCGGCCACCTTGTCCACGTAGAACGCACGGGGCGAGGCATGGCCGCGCGCCACCGATTCCACGGCCTTCTTCAGGTCGGCATCGACGGCGGGGTAGTCCAGGATGGCCTTGGGGTGCACGCCGATGTTGTTGTTGATGATGAACTCCAGCCGGGCCAGGCCCACGCCGTCGTTGGGCAACTGGCAGAAGTCGAAGGCCAGTTGCGGGTTGCCCACGTTCATCATGATCTTGGTGCCGATCTTGGGCATTTCACCGCGCTGCACTTCGGTCACCTCGGTTTCGAGCAGGCCGTCGTAGATCTTGCCGGTGTCGCCCTCGGCGCAGCTCACCGTCACCAGCGTGCCGTCCTTGAGCAGGCTGGTGGCGTCGCCGCAGCCCACCACGGCGGGGATGCCCAGTTCACGCGCGATGATGGCCGCGTGACAGGTGCGGCCGCCGCGGTTGGTGACGATGGCGCTGGCGCGCTTCATCACGGGCTCCCAGTTGGGATCGGTCATGTCGGTGACCAGCACGTCGCCAGGCTGCACCTTGTCCATTTCGGCGATGTCGCTCACCAGGCGCACGGGGCCGGTGCCGATCTTCTGGCCGATGGCACGGCCTTCGGCCAGCACGGTGCCGGTGCCTTTCAGCTTGAAGCGCTGCTCGGCCTGGCCCTTGGACTGGCTCTTCACCGTCTCGGGACGGGCCTGCAGGATGTAGAGCAGGCCGTCGGTGCCGTCCTTGCCCCATTCGATGTCCATCGGGCGGCCGTAGTGCTGCTCGATCACCAGGGCGTAGTGCGCCAGTTGCTCGACGTCGGCATCGGACAGCGAGAAGCGGTTGCGCTGCTCGGTCGCCACGTCCACCGTCTTGACCAGCTTGCCGGTGGCGGCCTTTTCCTCGGCCGAGGCGAAGACCATCTGCACCAGCTTGGAGCCCAGGTTGCGGCGGATCACGGCCTTGTTGCCCGCCTGGAGCATGGGCTTGTGCACATAGAACTCGTCGGGGTTCACGGCGCCCTGCACCACCGTCTCGCCCAGGCCGTAGCTGCTGGTGATGAAGACCACCTCTTCGAAGCCGGACTCGGTGTCGATGGTGAACATCACACCGGCCGCGCCCAGGTCGGAGCGCACCATGCGCTGCACGCCGGCCGACAGGGCGACCACGTCGTGCGCGAAGCCCTTGTGCACGCGGTAGCTGATGGCGCGGTCGTTGTACAGGGAGGCGAACACCTCCTTCATCTTGTGCAGCACGTCGTCGATGCCGACCACATTCAGGAAGGTTTCCTGCTGGCCCGCGAACGAGGCGTCGGGCAGGTCTTCCGCCGTGGCGGACGAACGCACGGCGAAGCTCGCCTGGGGGTTGCCGTCGGACAGTTTTGCGAAGGCCTCGGCGATCGCCTGCTGCAGGTCGGCCGGGAAGGGCTGGGCCTCGACCATGGCGCGGATCTCCGCGCCGGCAGCGGCCAGGGCGCGCACGTCTTCGGTGTCCAGCGCGGCGAGGCGCTTGCTGATCTTGTCGGCCAGGCCGTCGTGGGCGAGGAACTGGCGGAACGCGTGGGCGGTGGTGGCAAAGCCCGTGGGAACGCGAACGCCCTGGGGCAGCTGGGAGATCATCTCGCCGAGGGAGGCGTTTTTGCCGCCCACCGACTCGACGTCGGTCATTCTCAGGTTTTCAAACGGAACGACCAGGGCGGTCGCGTTGAAGAGTGCAGACATGGGATAGCTCCAGAAGTTGAAACTGGGTCTGCGCCTGCGCTCCGGGGGAGCAATCGCGGGCGAGCGCCCATGCACGGCGTTCGGCTTTGGTGTTGTGGTTGTGGGCCGCCGGGGTGCATGGTGAGAATTTGGATAATGGGCGCCATTGTAGGCTTGCCCTGCGCGGCCGCGCTGGCGGCGGGCTGACGGATCGTCCCCCTTCTTCGGAACCCCTGCCCATGCACACGCGCACCGTTTTCTTCATCTCCGACGGCACCGGCATCACGGCCGAAACCTTCGGCAACGCCATCCTGGCCCAGTTCGACATGAAGCCGCGCCACGTGCGCCTGCCCTTCATCGACACCGAGGACAAGGCCCACCAGGCCGTGCGGCAGATCAACCACACGGCGGATGTGGAAGGCAAGAAGCCCATCGTCTTCACCACCTTGGTCAACATGGGCGTGCTGCGCGTCATCCAGGAAGGGTGCAAGGGCATGCTGCTGGACATGTTCGGCACCTTCATCCGGCCGCTGGAGACCGAGCTGGGCACCAAGTCGCACCACCGCGTGGGCCGATTTTCGGACGTGAGCCTAAGCAAGGAATACACCGACCGCATCGAGGCGATCAACTTCAGCCTGGACCACGACGACGGCCAGAGCCACCGCGACCTGGCCGGCGCCGACGTGATCCTGGTGGGCGTGTCGCGCAGCGGCAAGACCCCCACCAGCCTGTACCTGGCCATGCAGTGCGGCCTGAAGGTGGCCAACTACCCGCTGATTCCCGAGGACTTCGAGCGGCGCCAGCTGCCCCCGGCGCTGGAGCCGCACCGCAAGAAGATCTTCGGGCTGACGATCCAGCCCGAGCGGCTTTCGCAGATCCGCAACGAACGGCGCCCCAACTCCCGGTACGCGGCACTGGACAACTGCCGCAACGAGGTGTCCGAGGCCGAGGCGATGATGCGGCGCGCGGGCATCCGCTGGCTGTCCACGACCACCAAAAGCATCGAGGAAATCGCCACGACCATCCTGCAGGAAGTGCGTCCCGAGCGGCTGGTGTATTGATATGCAATGACTCAGCCAAACGAATAGTCAGAGCCTGGGCAGACCGCGCTCCCTTATTATTTGCAGATGGATCAAGATGGCTGTGCACAGCATGGCCATCGGTCTATTGATTTAAAAAAGGGAGAAACGATGGCTGAGATTGAGTGCCGTACATCGAACGATTCACCTACATGGGGTTTGATCGATCTATTTGCGTGGAAGCTGATTCCGGACCGTATGGGCGGCGGCCGGCAATACATCCAGAACTTCAAGGACGCGTGGGTTCGTCATAACAAGCAGTACATCCTTGAAGCCGCCACCAAATATCGACTTCCACCACCATTGCTGGCTGGTGTTTGCTGGATCGAGGTGGGGGGCGACCCCAATTTCATTGATCGCGTCGCATTCGAAGTTCGTTCATTTGATTGGAGCGGCCCTCCTGCCATCGACAAAATGGCGATCACCCGGCATCCGAATAAAACATCGTTCGGCTCCGTCAGCATTCAAATCCGCACGGCGGGCGAGACAATGGGCATTCCCGCTTCCGACATGTCAGTCACCCAATCCAGGGGACTCGCCAACTGCCTGCAAAGGGATGTTTTCAATATCGACGTCGTGGCGCAGCATCTGAGGCAACTGGCAGATCATGACAAATACACATTCCCACTAAGCATGGAGCAAGTCCGCATCATCGGCGCGCGCTACAACAGAGGCATGGGACTGTCTCTGGAACAGATCAAACAGAACACGAGCTATGGAAACTTCATCGTCAATTTCTGGCCACGATTCAGCAGCCTCATTGAATGATTAACCTGCACCATGAATAAGTTATTGCGGATCACCCTGCATGCAGCGTCCATCCTGGGCCTGCTGATCATGGCGCTTCTGCCACAAAATCAATACGACTTCATGCACGGGATGGACCCGTCCATTCCCGCCAACGCCATCGAAAACGGGTCGGGCAATGCCATCGTGGCAGCGGGTGCGATCTTTGCCCTTGTCGCAGTGGTCCAGATCGCCATCGCGGCGAAGGCCTCGCGGCCACGGGCCCGCGTTCTGCCCGCGGTGCTCGTTCTGCTTGGCCTGGCGATCCTGGCGATCAAGGTGGCCGGCTGAGTCGAAGAGGCCCGGGGTCAGGACCAGTTCTACCAAAGGCGCGATAGCACCGCCGGCCTACTGCACCGCCTCCGGCGCCGCGTGCCACAGTGCCTGGGGTCGGGGCTCGGGGTCGCGGTTTTCTTGCGCTGCCGCGCGGCGCTCCGGACCCGGGGTCCAGTGGGTCTGCAGACTGCGCAGCATGGTGCGAAAGTGCGAGGTCAGCCCCGGCATCTGCGACAGGGCCTGCAGGTTCACGATGATCTTGCGGGCCATGGCATCGCGATACGGGGCTTCGGCGGTGTGCGCGTGGCCCGTCATGAGCGCCATCGTGCTGGCCAGCAACGCCTCGGTGCAGGGCAGGCGGTATTCCTCGTCGGTGGGATTTTCAGTGTCCGGGCGCGGTGCATCGGCAGCCATCGTCAAGCCTCCTTCGGGATTGCAACAGACCAGGCCAGCCATCGGCCGCGCCGCATCCCACGACAGGGCAGCTTGCGGACCGGACGGTCCGACGGCGCCGCCCGCGGAGTCCACGGCCGACGGGCCGGACAGCGGGTGCGCCACGCGAACGGGCGCAGACCTGGATCATTCAGGGAACAAAAGGCGCTGGCTCGGAGCGCTGCACCCCTCGGGTGGCGCCTGGCTGGCTGCAGCACAGTATATGAGAATAATTCTCAAGCCGATGATGGTCATTCGGCCCGTTGCTCAGCCGAACGCCAGCTCTGGCTTAGACTGGCGGCATGCTTTTGGATTACGACCCCGACGACCTCGACGTCAAGATTTCGGAGCTGCTGGTCGCGACCAGCGATTCCGCCGACCCTGAGCTTCCCGCCGCCGTTCCGGAGGTGCTGAAACTGCTGCGCACGCGGCTGGGCATGGACGTCGCCTTCGTGTCCCAGCTCACGGCCGACCACCGCACCATCATGGCCGTGGACAGCGCGCCGGATTTCTCGCCGGTGGAAGTGGGCCGGTCCGACCCGGTCGAAGAAAGCTGGTGCCAACGGGTGGTCGAAGGCCGGTTGCCGGAGCGGATGGAAGATGCCGCGCCCTACATCGCGTCCGGCAAGGCGCCGGACCCGGGGTTCCCCATCGGCACCCATCTGAGCACGCCGGTGCGCCTGTCCGGCGGGGCGGTGTACGGCACGTTGTGCTGCTTCAGCCGCGGCGTTCGTGCCGATGCGGACATCGACCGGCTGCGTTACACGGCCAACCTGCTGGCCGCGCGGCTGGCGCCGGGTTCGGCGCGGGCTTGAGCAAGCCTGGCGCCGAATGCGGCGGCGTCGGGCCATCGGGGCAGCGGATGCATGCCGGCCGCCAGATCCCCTGCCCTTCGAGTGCAATCGGCCGCGTCAGACCGCGGCATGCATCTGCAGCAGGCGCTGCCGCAGGGCCTCGGCCACCGGGCTGAGTTCGCGCGAGCGCCGCTGCAGCAGCCCCAGGGTGCGCCACAGGTCGGGCCCGGTCAGCGGCACGCCGCACACCTGGGAATGCGCGGGCGACAGCGCCAACTGCGGCAAGGCTGCCAGCCCCAACCCGGCCTCGACCAGGGCCAGCGCGCCGGTCACGTGGTTGCATTCGTACCAGGCGACGGGAGGATTCGGCAGTTCCGCCATGGCCTGGTCCAGCAGCAGGCGGTTGCTGCTGCGGCTGGAGACCGACACCAGCCGCTGTCCAGCCAGTTCCTCCCAACGCACCTCGGTGCGCTGCGCCCAGGCGTGGCTGCGCGGCATGGCCAGCACGTAGCGTTCGCGCAGCAGCGGCTGGAACAGCAGCGCCGACTCCTGGGTGCCGGTGAAGCTCAGGCCGAAGTCCGCCTCGCCGCGGGCCACGGCTTCCAGCACCTGCTGGGCGTTCTCGTCGATCACGTGCACCTGCACATCGGGCAGCGCCTGCGCGAAGGCCTGCAGCGCCCGCGGAAGCAGGTGGTTGGCCACGGACGGCACGCAGGCGATGGTCACGCGGCCCCGGCGCAACTGCACCTGGTCGCCGAAGCGCTGGACCGCCTCGTCCAGCCCGGTCAATGCCATGCGCGCCTCGTGCAGGAACTCCTGGCCCATGGCGGTCAGCTCCACCGTGCGGGTGGTCCGCTCCAGCAGCCGGGCACCGAGCGCGGATTCCAGACGCTCCACCCGCCGGCTCAAGGCCGGGGCGGACAGGCACAGGATCTCGGCCGCCACGCGGAAGCTGGACTGGTCCGCGGTGACCACGAAGGCCTGCAGTTCCTTGAGGTCGAATTTGATGCTTCGCATGCAACAGTCGTTTCGTAAATTGCAATTTACGGATCATTGTGCCCGTCCTACGATGCGCCCTTGATCGCCGGGCCAACGACCCGGCGGCGCTTTCCCGGAGACATATCCCATGCAACGACGCCCCCTCATCGCGGCAGCCTTCCTGGCCGCCAGCTTCCCCCTCGCCAGCACCGCCCAGGCGCAGGACTTTCCCCCCAAGAAGCCGGTGACCCTCGTGGTCGGCTTCGCCGCGGGCGGCTCGGCCGACATCGCCGCCCGCATCATCGCCAAGAAGCTGGGCGAGAACATCGGCCAGAGCGTGGTGGTGGACAACAAGCCGGGGGCCGGGGGCAACCTGGCCCATGCCCAGGTGGCCAACGGCCCGTCGGACGGGTCCATGCTGCTGTTCGGCTCCATCGGGCCGCTGAGCATCGCGCCCCATTTCATGAAGGTGGCGTACGACCCGCTCAAGGACCTGGCGCCCATCTCGATGGGCGTGGCCTTCCCGAACGTGCTGGTGGTGCCCGCCAGCACCGGCATCAAATCGCTCGGCGATTTCGTGGCCAAAGCCAAGCGCGAGCCCGGCAAGCTGGACTACGCCTCCACCGGCCCGGGCTCGGCCGCGCACCTGGCGGGAGAACTGCTCAACGACGTGGCGAAGATCGACACGCTGCACGTTCCCTACAAAGGGGGCGCCCCGGCGCTGCAGGACGTGCTGGGCGGGCGGGTCACCGCGTTCTACGCGGCACCGCCCTCGGCCCTGCCCCACATCGAATCGGGCAAGCTCATTCCCCTGGCGACCACCGGCCTGACCCGCCCGGCCTACCTGCCCAACGTGCCCACCGTGGCGGAGACCTACCCGGGCTTCAACGCCACCAACTGGTACGCCTTCGTGGCCTCGGCCAAGACGCCCAAGCCCCTGCTGGACCGCTGGAACACCGAGATCGTCAAGGTGCTCAACACGCCGGAGGTGCGCGACAACCTGCTCAAGCACGGACAGACCGCCAGCCCCACGGGCCGCGAAGAACTCGGCCAATTCATCGCGGCGGAGCACGCCAAGTGGGGCCGCATCATCCGCGAACGCAAGATCACCGCCGACTGAGACGGCAGGCCGGACGCATTCCCCCCAAAAAAATCAGGAGACAAAGGACATGCCGCTCAACCTTCCGCTCACACCGTCCCCCACCACGGCCATGCCCAGCAACGCCCGGCGCCGGGTGCTGCGCACCCTGCTGGGCACCGCCCTGGGCCTGGGGCTGGCACTGGGCGGTGCCGCGCCGCCAGCCGCCCAGGCCGCGGAGATCCGCGTGGTCACCTCCGGCGGCTTTTCGGCCGCCTACGACCAGCTGGTGCCGCTGTACGAACAGGCCACCGGCCACACGGTCGTCACGGCGCGTGGCGCATCGCTCGGCAACGCGCCCGACTCCATCCCCAGCCGCATGGCGCGGGGCGAGCAGTTCGACATCGTGATCCTGGCCGATTCGGGGCTGGACGAATTGACGGCGCAGGGCAAGGTGCAAGCGGGCAGCCGCGTCGACCTGGCCCGTTCCATGATCGGCATGAGCGTGCGCAAAGGCACGCCCAAGCCGGACATCAGCAGCCCCGAAGCCCTCAAGCAGACGCTGCTCCAGGCCCAATCGGTCGCCTATTCCGCCAGCGCCAGCGGCACCTACCTGGTCAACGAACTGTTCCCGCGCCTGGGCGTGGCCGAGGCGATGAAGACCAAAGCCACCAGGATCTACAGCGAACGCGTCGGCGCGGTGGTGCTGCGGGGCGATGCGGAGCTGGGCTTTCAGCAGGTGAGTGAATTGCTGCCGTTCAAGGAGCTGGAATTCGTCGGGCCCTTGCCGGACGCCGTGCAGCAGCGCGTGTTCTTCTCGGCCGGCGTGGCCGAGGGCGCGCAGAACGCGGATGCCGCCCGCCATCTGATCCGCTTCCTGGCGTCGCCGGCCGCCGCCCCGATCGTGCGCAGCACGGGCATGGAGCCCGCGGCCACGCGTTGAGCGGGCGGGCGGTCCGCACCGGCAATCGCCCTGGAGAGGCCTGAGGACAAAACGGCCTCCAGCACAATAAAAACTAGAGCGTGTTATGAACTTCCCGCCGCAGCTAGCACCCGTGCAGCGGCGGGCAACATGAGCACTGCAAACACCAGAAAATGTAGCCCGCCGAGCACTTCCGGCAACCGCTCATAGTCCCGGGAGAG